>QNAG01000028.1 GCA_003641415.1 Candidatus Zixiibacteriota bacterium
GCATAGATTGCCTTCGGTAGTTCCGTTGTGCGGGACCTGTCAATAGCAGCTAAAAGGTTCTCAGCGCGTTTGTCAGCCATCAGTTCCAGAGGGAGAAGTTGTTCTTTCGTCAGGAAAAATAGATCTGCCGGATTTTTTACCAGTTCATTTTTAATCAATTGTTTTGCTAACTTCCCGCCGAGACCTTCAATATCGAATCCCCCTTTGGAGGCAAAGTGGTATAAACGCCCTTCGACTTGTGCTGGACAAGCAGCGTTTAGGCAACGATAGGCCGATTCGCTTTCATTGCGGGTGACTGGCTGGTGACAGGATGGACATTGAGAAGGAAACACTACGCTTTTTGCATCAACAGGTCGTTTATCCATCACAACCGAAACCACATCAGGAATAACATCACCCGCTCGTTGAACGACCACAGTATCACCAATACGGACATCCAAACGGAACAGTTCATCTTCATTGTGCAGAGTAGCATTGGAGACAGTTACACCGCCAACTGAAACGGGTCGCAGTTTTACTATCGGTGTGATCACACCAGTACGACCAACTGAGAATTCTATTCCTTCCAGAATGGTCTCGGCCTGTTCGGCGGCAAACTTCCATGCTACTGCCCACCGCGGAGCTCGTGATATCTGACCCAACTTTACCTGTTCGGCGAAACTGTCCACTTTGATTACCATACCATCGATATCATAATCAAGTAACGGGCGGGTTTCGTTGAACTCCTTAAATTGTTCCTCAACAGACGTTGTACCCTTAACTTTCCGAATTAGAACATTGGTCAGAAACCCTTCCTTCTTTAGAAACGATATAACCTCAGACTGCGAATCGAGATTCTCCAGTTCAGTGTCGGAAATAGCGTAAGCATAAAAAATCAAAGGTCGTGAAGCAGTAATAGATGGATCAAGTTGACGCAGTGAACCGGCCGCACCGTTGCGTGGATTGGCTAACATTGGTTTATTCGCCTTGCGTAGGTAATGATTTAAACGCTCGAAAGCTTTGCGTCGCATGATTACTTCACCACGAACTTCCAGAAGCGGGTATTTTAGTGAAGTGGCTTCCGAGAGCCGCAGGGGGATATTTCGAATAGTCCGCAGGTTGACCGTGATGTTTTCGCCGGTTGTCCCGTCTCCCCGTGTTGATCCCTCAACCAGCAAACCATTGCGGTAAATCAATTCAACAGCCAGACCATCGAGCTTTGGCTCAACCACATAGTCTATTTCATTGGCTGTATCCAGGATGTTGCGTACACGACGGTCGAACTCACAAAATTCCTCAGCGGTTGTTACTTTCTGCAGGGACAGCATCGGCACTCGATGACTCGCCGGTTCGAATCTTTTCGACGGCGCCGCGCCAATACGCTGAGAAGGAGAGTCTGGTGTAACCAATTCGGGGTATTGTTTTTCTATCTCCAGCAAACGATCAAATAAACGGTCATACTCTGCATCACTGATAGAGGGGGTATCTTCAACATAATAAAGCCGGTTGTGGTGCTCTATTTCTTGTCGAAGCTTTTTGAGTTCAGCTATAATCTTTTTCCCCTGAGGCGACATAGTATCAATTAACCCATCCCTTTCGGTAGTGTCAACCAGTATGGATGTCATCCAGTATGGATTATACATTATCGGTTTATATCAATTACTTCGTAGTTGGTAGCGGACATCAGTTGTTGCAACTGAACATTGGTATCGATATATTATTTTATGATTCAATCACACCCACCATTGACATGAGATTAAGCTATGTTTAGACCAGCAATTACAACTCTATTTTTGATACTGGTCGGTTTTTCCCCGAGCAGTCTGGTAGCGGTTACTTCCCCGACAGACAGTGTAACATTGAAAGCGGATGATTCGTTATCACTAACAGAACTGGCGACAACTATCACTCCAGCAGAAAAAACAGAGCTTCCCCTTTACCCAATGTCACAAGAGAGAAAACAGAATCTTATTGAGTATTCACAGTTTAAGAACCTCTGGCGGTTCGTTGATTTCTTTTTCGGGATTGCCATTTTGGCTTTAATCCTGTTCACAGGATTGTCGGCCAAATTACGCAATTGGGCAAAAGTGGCTCGTTTCCGATTCTTTGTGGTTTGGTTGTTTATGATTTTATTTCTTATCCTGGATTACCTGGTAAACCTGCCATTGTCAATCTACCGGAGTTTCATAGTTGAGTCGAGATATGGTTTCATGAACCAGACTTTTATGGAGTGGTGGAGCGAAGACCTTCTCGGTCTGTTGATCCTGGCTGTTATTGGCATTGTGCCAATGTGGTTTTTCTATCGGCTGGTAAGCAAGTTCAAGAAGTGGTGGTTAATTTTTTCGATCGGCGCTATTCCGTTTATGATCTTGATGATAGTTATTGCACCAGTTGTAATCTCCCCCATGTTTAACAAGTTCGAACCAATCAAAGATAAAGCGCTCGAAACCAAACTGGTAGCGCTCGCTTCCAAAGCAGGTATTGAGGGAGCGGATGTCTTTCAGGTCAACGGCTCAAAGCAGTCGAGTAAAATCAACGCTTACGTTACCGGTATGTTTGGAAGTAAACGGATTGTACTCTATGATACAATGATTGACAACTTCACTCACGATGAGATTCTCTTTGTCATGGGACATGAGATGGGGCATTATGTCAAGCAGCATATCTGGTGGGGTCTGGGGTTGGCCATCGCATTTGTGATGTTTTCCCTGTGGTTAACAAATCTATTAATTTACCGAATCATTAATCGGTTCAAAGGACGCTTCAAATTTGATAGCCTTTCCGATATCGCTTCGTTACCGCTATTACTGATAGTCTTATCGGTAATAACCTTTATTTTCCAGCCCATAACCAACAGTGTAAGCCGTTACATGGAACGCTCATGCGATCTTTACGGAATGGATATCAGCGGTGTCGATGGCGAATCAGCAGCTACCGCATTTGACAAGCTTTCGGTTTACAACTTATCTGACCCGAGGCCACATCCGTTTATCGAGTTCTGGTTCTATGACCACCCGGCACTGGATAAAAGAATAGCGTTTGTACGGCAGTATGCGGTGGAGAGAGATCGCCAGACTATCCACTGAAACATTCGCTGTTTATCCTCGTTTGATGTGAAAAGCGATTTGGTTATTATCCTAACAAGATTTCTATACTGATAGAACCGTCAGTCGATCCCAATCAGTTTCCGGAAATGATCGGAGAGCAATTGTGTAACGAATCCAGTCGGTAATTTGTGGATACGTCGGCCTTCTCTGATTGTGGACACACCTAAAACCAGTTTAAGCGAACTCGAGATAAAGACTTCCTCTGCCTGAAACAGTTTCTCGAGAGTGATGTTTTGTTCCACGACATCAAAGCCGAGCCTTCGAGATTCTTTAATCACGAACTTCCGGGTTACTCCTTCGAGACATCCTGCTGTAATTGGCGGCGTATAGATTCTACCCTTTTTCACCCAGAAAATATTTGCTGTAGTAATTTCTGCAATATGCCCATTTGTATTAAGAAGTAGTGCGTCGTCACAGCGCCGAGCGTGTGCCTGCTTGAGAGCAGAGGCGTGGATAGCATACGAAATTGTTTTAATCCGCCTGAAAACAGAATCCTGATCAACTCGATAAAGTGACACATACAGCGAAAATGGCTTGGTTGGCAACTCGTGTGGCGAAGCGCTGAGAATAACCTGCGGTCGCCCTTGTTTGCCCACCCATCGAGCAGCCTCACCACTGGTGACAGTAAGGCGCAGTTTCTTGATATAATCAGGGTGCCTCCGTAAGGTGCTTGTCATCCAACTATTCAGGCGTTCAGATGGAATCGGAATCTTAAGTCCTATGATTTTAGCCCCTTTATACAGACGTCGCAGATGTTCTTCAGCAAAGATTGCTTGGTTTCCAATTGCCAGAAAGGTCTCGAACAGCCCCTCGGCATATAGAAGAGAATTATCAAAAACCGATATCTTGTCATTCCCACGTCGAACGAACCGGCCATTGATGGTTGTCACTGTTTTGAGCATACAGTCTCTATCCTATCCGCATAGGTGGCTTTTAGAAGATTGCCGGCTTTTAGAAACATCTCGTTATACTCCTCCTCGGGATCGCTGTCGGCTACTATTCCACCGCCAGTGTGAATCTGATACACGTCATTGTGGTGTACCATCGTTCGTATTGCTATATTGAAATCAGCAGTACCTTCATAGACATACCCAATACAGCCTGTGTACACTGAACGCGGGACCGGTTCAAGTTCGCTGATAATTTCAACCGCTCGCTGTTTGGGTGCGCCTGTAATTGACCCACCGGGCAGCAGAGCTTTCAATATATCCGTCAAGGTTACATCTCGACGGCACTCAGCCCGGATATCACTGACCAGATGTATCAGTGAAGAATACACTTCCGGTCTGAACAATGATTCGACTTTAACAGAACCCGTCTCTGCTACTCGACCCAAATCGTTTCGCACCAGATCGACAATCATCAGCAGTTCCGCCCGGTCTTTCTCCGATTCGAGTAGACACTTTATATCTCTCTCAGGGAATAAACTGCGAGCGATTGTTCCTTTGATAGGACAGGAGGTAATGTGATGTTGAGTTTTCAAGAACATTCGCTCTGGTGACGATGACAGAATCTGATAGTCTCCAAAATTCATATAACAACTATAAGGGGCCGGGTTCAAACTACGCAGACGAGTATAAACATCAAAGGGCTTTGCAGTCGAGTGAACATCAAACCGTGTTGTGAAATTGGCCTGATAGATATCTCCCTCGCGGATGTGATCCTTGATTTGTCGAATTCTATTACAATAATCATCATGTGACAGGGTTGGTACTACTTTAACAGAACAAGGTTCAGGGTTGAATATCTGTTCATTTGAAAGCAACTTATTTTGGCTATGATGATATTGTCTTACCCGATCATAGAACAGAAATCTGACCGAAGGGATATCCACCAAATCGCGATACGATTTAAGGTTAAGAAACTCTAAGCTTGACTCATAGGTGATATAGCCAACACTAAAAAAATCAGAATCTGTCCAATATGATTCCAGCACATCAAAAATATCCGCATCGATCCTGGCTGACTTGCGTCCGTCTTTCTCTATGATGACCACCCGTTGTCCCTGCAAGCTGATATCCAAAACAGGCTCACAAGCGATGAAAGAAGACTGACCCCGATCTCCAAAACTAAGCGATGAATCCAGCCAGATAGCACCCGGTTTGGATACTAATTGCTGGAATTCACGGACAGGGCAACTACCATGGGATATAATCGTCTTTTTTCCTTTGTAGAATACCACGCAGGGAAACTAAGTCTCAGAATCCTGTTGTCAAGCCAGTAGATCAATTGACAAGAGAGCGCTTCAGCCTTTACTTCCACCCATGGATGCAGCCAAATTGCTCATTGTTTTTGCTTTAATTGTTCTGGCTCTGCGTAAAAAGGTTTCTGTCGGTATAACCCTTTTTGGGGCGGGCTTGATTACAGCTTTGATTTATCAGGTGGAACTTTCCGCTCTTATACAGGGCTACTGGGATTTGGTAAAATCACACAGATTCCTGTCTCTGACAGCGGTAATAGTACTTATAACATCAATTGGACAACTGCTGAAAGAGTTGCGGTCTTTCGAGAATCTTACCAAAGCTGCCAGGGAATTGCCTGGCGGAAACAAGACTGCGGTCGGTATGTTACCCATGCTTGTGGGTTTGATGCCCATGCCGGGTGGGGCGCTGTTGTCGGCTCCGCTTGTAGGTAATGTTCTGGCAGATTCTCGTTATCGAAGGGAATTCCGAACTGCTGCTAACTACTGGTTCCGCCACGTTGTAGAGTTCTCATGGCCAATTTATCCGGGGCTTATTCTAACTGAAGCTATTACAGGACTACCCATCGGCAGCGTTTCGCTAATGCAATTGCCTTTGGCTTTGTTGATGGTGATATTAGGTTTATTCTTTTTTACACCTAAGATCGTAAATGATAATAACCATCAAACTCATCTCTGGCGATCTCTGTATGGCATCCTTAAGTCCATCTGGCCTATCCCTCTGGCTATTGCAATTTATGGCGTCTTTAAGCTTGAACTGGCTCTCTCGATCATGCTTGGATTGTTGGCGCTAATAGTGGTGGCTCGACCGGGCCGCAGACCACTTCTGTCGGCTCTGAAAAAAGGTTTTTCATACAAATTGGTTTTTCTTATTTTTGGTACCCTTTCCTTCCAAACAGCTCTGGAGTTGTCTGGAGCCATTGCTGCTATTCCAAATCTGACTATACAATATAACCTTCCAACTGAACTTGTTATTTTCCTCGTTTGCTTTACATCGGGAATACTGACCGGTATGGTGGCGGCATTTGTAGCAATGGGATACACGATCCTTGCCGGGTTCCTGTATGCTGGTGGGATTGAACCAGCGTATATCTTTCTTGCCTATCTTTCTGGATACCTCGGTATGATTCTTTCCCCTACTCATTTATGCCTTATTCTGACTAACGATTATTTCAAGAGCGATCTGTTAAAGGTGTATCGGGAAATTGCAATCCCCGTGATTATAATGGCTGTATTTGGTTTCCTTATCTATCTGACTCCATGGACCGGGTTGTTTCATCTCTAAATAGCCTGAGCCTTCATATTTCTTGCTAACTTGTTATATTGTAATATATTGTATGCAGAGTACCGAAAAGATAATTGGGAACTTTCTTTCTGTCTATGGGTACTACCTTTTGAAAGATCCTAAGTATAGGAATTGGTATGGTCGAAGCCAAAGAGACCGAAAAAGATATTGATTATCGCCTGATGCGCGCCATTCAAAACGGCGATATGGTAGCGTTCAATGAAATGGTAGATCGCTATAAAAAACGCCTGATGAATGTCATAGGACGGATGCTATCCTCTCCCGACGAAGCGGAAGATATTGTTCAGGAAACATTTGTGCGAGTCTATCAGCACCGGCAATCCTTTAATTTTCAGCACTGTTTCTCTACTTGGATATATACTATCGGGCTGAACTTGGCTCGTAATGAACTTCGCAAGAGAAGGAGATTCAAACACTACGATATCGACGACATGCAAGGGAACGAGGCTGAATTTGCTATCGAGGCAAAAGTTCCCAGTCGTCTTCCGCAGGTACTGGATGCCGCAATCAAAAACCTGCCAAACAAATACCGAGCGGCATTCATGTTACGTGACCTTCAGGAATTACCGTATGATGAAGTAGCTAAAATATTGAATATACCTCTTGGAACCGTCAAATCCCGTGTCAACCGTGCTCGGATGATACTCAGGGAGAAATTGAAACCCAGATTGGAGAGTCATAATGCGCTGTCGAAAAGTACGCTCCTACCTGTCAGCCTATTGTAGCGATGAGCTTGGTGGTCGTCGCAAGCTGGCCATCAGTGAGCATCTTGCGACTTGTGCTGAATGCCGCCGTGAAGAAGCTGACTATCGTTCGCTGGCTAAAACTGCTCGTCAGCTATCGGCTATTAATATAGCTGAAGATTTTAATACAAGATTGCTCGACCGAGTAGCTCGAGAACGGTTTGCAGAAACTAGATCAAAAGCCTACTTACCTAGGAAAGCGCCTGTAGTTCGCTGGACAGTTGTAGCACCAGCAGTTGTTACCGCCTGCTTGGTTTTTGCTTTCATCATGGTAGGACTTCAGACCGTCTTGGACGATTATTCGCCAGGAATCGCCAGTGTAGCAAACGATTCCTATCTCACAGCCCAACCCATGAATAATCCGAACATGACTAATTCTATGCAAAAGGATTGGTCTCTTGCCTCCCAGATGTCTCGGGCAAATCGCTTGGATCGTATGTCACAGCGCATTGTTAACCGTATCAGAACCACCAGTATGGCTCCTACTTCCGGTCTTTTCAATGTATCAGCTCGTGCAAATCAGCCAGCTCCATGGAATCAGACATACTATCGTGTGAGACCTGTAGTGCGAATATATCAAGCACCTGACATACCGAAGGGGGAGGAAACAGCGTACTGAAAATGCTAATGATTTGTCGTTCGACTGCGGTAACTTTAATAGTTGCCGCAGTTTTCTTTCTCTTATTTACAGTGGTGAACGTCGGGGCAACCGATGGTTCGTTGGCAACTCTGGAAAACCAGCTAAGCGATCTCATTTACCGAACTTCCCGGTCGATCGTTACCATGGAGTCCATTCGCACACCCCGGTCAGGTTCTGCAACAGTCGAAAACGATGAAACTCTTCAAAGCCTGATATCATCAGGGATAATTTTCGACAGTTCCGGTAATATTCTCGTAGCGGCTTCATCGGTTATAAACCGTGACAAACTATTGGTGCATTTCGACAATCAGGCAATACCTGTTCGTTTGGTTGGGATTGATTATCTAACGGGGCTAGCCCTGGTCAGTGCTGGAAAGTCGCTGGGGAATCCCGTATATTTATCTTCTCATCATGGCTGTGCCGGACAGCTGGTCGTTGCGTTGGGTAATGCCTATGGTGTTCGGGTTTCACCAACTTTGGGCTTCTGCGCGGGAATGAGACCTGATGGTTCCATTCAGTTCTCCGCCATGATTACATCTGGTACAATTGGGGGAGGGCTTTTCGATCTCTCCGGAAAACTCGTCGGCTTGATTACTGGAGGGATTGGACATGACCAGTGGGCGGAGGTTGGGCTGGCTGTACCATCGACGGAGCTTATCAAGATTTTCAAGCACCTGATAAAACGTGGTGACCGCCAGGCTGGCTACATCGGTATTACCAGTGCTGATATAGAGATTACGCCGGGCATTGAAGTGACACTACCGGCTCATTTGGTTCATTCCGAATCACAGCGATACTTCATTGTAGATAAAGCTGTTATGGTCACTAATGTTGTTCCATTATCTCCGGCAGCGAATGCCGGGCTGATTAAAGGCGATATGTTAATTAGTCTTAATGGGGAATCCCTCACCTCAGTGGTCACACTAAAATCCTTCGTGCGGCATTGCCAGCCCGGGTCGGTTATAGATATAGGTTTTGTCCGCAATAAAATGCCGTATGTGGCACCACTACAGGTAGGCAAACTCAAACTCTCCATGTTCAATAGTTTTCAGGATTTGTGCGAATCGCAACCTTTACAGACCTCAGCTCACAAATCGCTTCAGAAAGAAATCGATAGTCTTAAAATAACTCTACAGGCTTTGGAAAAACGGCTGCAAAACCTGCGCTGACAAGTTATAGTTTGCCATCCGTTTTGTTTCCTTATTTCTTGCTTTGTATGATTCTACAGACTGATATAGATGCGTTCAGCCATAAGCTGAAAACGTATGATCTACACCCCCACCCTGATTCGCGGGTACTGGCGCTCTATTCGGCAGCAATTACTGTTGCAGATGATGGCTTGTTGGATGCCGTAATAGATATGGGACTAAGAATTAACGTCAGTCGGGAGACCTTTTACGAAATAGTCCTTCAATCATATCTTTTCTTGGGTTTTCCCCGAATGCTCAACGCGGCTGATCACCTTGAAAAAAGGTTGCCTTGTAACAATTCAGAATCAATGCTGGTACCAATCAGCACAGATGAATCACAGACCTGGTTCAACCGGGGTGTTGATCTGTGCCGTAAGGTATATAGTGGCAATTACGAACTTTTGAAAAACCGGGTTGAGTCATTTGCTCCTGATATTTTCCGATGGATGGTTTTTGAGGGCTATGGCAAAGTTCTTTCTCGTCCCGGGTTAGACCCTGTTGACCGCGAACTGGCCATTGTTGCCTGCCTGATGGTCGAGGACCGCCAAAAACAGTTGTCTTCACACATTCGAGGAGCTCTCAATGTCGACGCCAAAAGAATACTGATAGAAGAAGTGATAAATGATGTCGCTCCATTGGCGCCCGAAGGTCATCAATCGGCTCTCGCAATTCTCGAACACCTGGGGAAAAAATGATGAGACTTTTGGGGAAGATTATTTTCTACCTTTTTTGTTTTTTTCTTCTGGCCATAATCGGTCTGTGGATATATTTCCTTCATTTGGGTGGTCTGGAACGTATGGCAAATGCCCAACTGGAAGCTATGCTTGCTGGTCGATCTGATATCGAAGCTACAATCGGCAGCATGAGTGGTGATCTCATTTCGGGAATAGTTATCGAAGATATCTCAGTCTATTACAACGATAGTTCTACACGTTATCTCATGCTGGAAATTCCACATCTCGAAACTGCTTATTCATTATCGAATCTGTTGCATCACCGCTATAGTTTTGATTATCTGCATATTGACCGGGCAACGGTTACAATTGTTCGCGACAGCGCTGGTTTTTGGCTAATACCAACTTTTTCTTCGGATTCCAGCGGAAATGCTGTAGAGGGTCATGATCTGGAATTCAGAATTGATGACATGGCTCTTAACCAAGCTCGGTTGCAGTTAATTGATAATACTGACACAATTCTTATCGATGATATTCTGCTGTGGTTGGCCATTGAAGTAGATGATGCCACCTATGCAGTTGACTTGGAGCGCCTAGAGTTTACTTCAAATCAGGAGCGAATATCTCTTGATGCTGCTGCCGGTAAACTTACTTATGCCAATGGAAACGCTCTGTTTCGTGATATCAATCTTTTCTCCGGTGAAACCAGAATACGAATGAGCGGTAACGTTTCTACAAAAGACAGTCTGGCTGGAACGGTCAGCATGATTGCCGACAATATCAATCTTGAAAGCATTGCTCAACATGTTGGGCCGAAGCTGCGTGGTGTTTTAGATCTCAACGCCGAGGTATCGTTTGTCGGTCCCCACTTGCAGGGAAAAGCTGATATTGCCGGCACTTTCATGATGGCCAGTTTGGACAATATCCATCTCAGTTTCGGGTATGGAGATAAGCAATTGGATATAGATACGCTATATGGATCTATCCTTGAAGGTTGCTCAATCGATGGTTTTGGTGATATTGATTTTTCAACATCTCCTCTTGAAGAATATCATCTTTCTGCAGACATCAGAAGCTTCAATCTTAAAAAACTTGTAACTCACAGCTTCGAATCAAACCTAAATGGTCACATTGAGCTGGATGGTCTTTCTTTCCGCAAAAAGGATATGACGCTTGCCATTAATACTGAGTTGTACGAGTCATCATTTGATAACTATCCTCTTCACGAAGTTTCCGGCGATATTGTTGTAACCATTGATTCCATCAATTTCATCGATCCCTTTCGCGTGAATTACTTTGAGAATGAGTTCTATACTTTTGGTCGAGTGTCTTATCGCGATGATATGTCCCTTAACGTGCGCGCTAATCTTAATAATCTCGACCGTTACCGGGATAAGTTATTTATCGATCAGCCTGGTGGACGTGGTTATGCCGAGGCTGCTATCACAGGCAGAACAGTTGACCCTGACCTTCAGGGATTCTTCGTCTCAGATTCGGTATGGATCTACGATTTCTTTTCTGACAGTCTGTATTCTCAGTATGATATAAAACGCTTTCTCACCGGTAAAAAGGGAGAAGTTGCAGTCCAATACTATGACGGACAAGCTTGGGATATTCCTTATGATTCGGGGCATGCTCATCTTATGGTTGACTCCAACCTGGTGTATATCGATTCGGTTACGCTATCCAGCCCTGCTGTGCTGCTTGAGGGGAAGGGCATTTTTGATTATGGACCTTATCCTCAACAGTTACAGATTGATAGCCTGCAATTGAGCCTGTGGGAACAGCCGTTGTACAATCGAGGTCAACTCAAAATTGGCATTGACTCCAGCGGTTTTATATTTGACCAGGCGGATATCGGGAACACGGAAGTGCGGCTGTCCGTTCGAGGATGCGCTAACTATGATGAATCACTTGATCTACAATTATCAGTCGGGAATGTACCTCTGGCACCCTGGGTGAATCTCTTTGACAGTGCCTATAAAATCGACGGTTCCGTTTCGTGCGACGCTACCCTGGGTGGCAACATTGACGAACCCATATTCAATCTATTGGGGAATATCGATTCGCTGACTTATAAAAACCTTGTACTTGGCAACCTGACAGCAGCGTTAGCTTATAGTAATCACTTATTAACAATAGACAGTGTATGGCTTGTTTCAGATCCGGGGAAATACTCTGCCACCGGATATATGCATTCAAATCTGTCGTTAACGACCGATAACGTCGAACGGTTTCCCGAACTGCCCATGGACATAACCATTGTGGCGAGTGATAATCGGTTTGATCTTGTCAGCCTTTTAATGCCATCAGTGGAACACATGACTGGAGATTTTCAGGCTGATTTTCGCTTATCCGGTACCCCCCACAACCCGCACCTTGATGGAGAAACTTACCTAAAGAATGGACGCCTTAAATATTTTGATCTGGAACACCCCATCTTTACGGATTCAGCCGGCGCAACCATGCACGATAACCGGATTGTCATTGACGGCATTGAACTGTACACTACAAAGAATAAAAAGGGGAGCGGACGCCGTCGTTATGCCCTTGTTGAAGGAGAGATATTAGTTCGATCTCTGGATACTTTCTACTATGATCTCGATGTAACGTTACCTAAGGAGTTTCCGTTTGCCTACGAACTGGACGATATCCGTGGGAAAGTTGAGGGAGAACTACATATTGAGGGAACCCGCCCCCCCCTCGTAACAGGCTCGCTTACATTGATTTCCACACGTTATCAGGTTGAGTTTGCACAGCAGGATGAGGGGTCCCCGTTGATGATGGCTCTTTCAAGCGACAATGCCTGGAACCTCAATATTGACATAGATATTCTATCGAATTACTGGATTAAAAACGAAGATATCGATGCCGAGTTTGCCGGTCAAATTAACCTGATCAGGAACAACGGGAATTACCGCTTTATTGGTGAGATGGAAATTTTGCGCGGTCGTGGTTTCCTTTTTGACAAAACTTTTCGTTTAGAGCCAGGCAGCAGAGTCATTTTCGAAGGTAATGATACCTTAAATCCTCGTCTTGAGATAACCGGCAATACGCGCATCGCTGGCGTGGTTCAGGACGCCTTTGACGAAGATGCCACACCTGAGACGGTTGAGCTGTGTGTGGACGTTGGTGGTACCCTTGAATTGCCGGAGATCAATCCCTGTGAAGGATCAGACCTCTCACGAGAGGATATACTTCCTCTCATTGTAGCCAACTACTATGCGCGTGACGGCTTTTCGTCTTCAAGCCAGATTGAACAACGATTGTTTGATATGGGCTTTTCTCAGGTATCTCAGATTGGCGCTCGGCAGTTGAGTCAGATCGGGGTAGAGACGTTTGAGATCGACCCTGTGTATGGTGAAGAAATGGAACCATGGAATGCCCGTGTGACACTAGGTTTTTACACAGGCCCAGGGCTTTATGTTTATGGCCGGTCCACTCTGTCTGGCCAAACTCGTCAAGAGGTAGGTTTCGATTACCGTTTGAATAAAGCCTTTCAGGTCGAAGGTCGCCGGGACGAGGAAGAGCTGTATCATCTTAGCCTGATGTTTCACTGGGAGTTCTAAGCATGCGGATGCGAGTGATACTGTCAATATGCTTCATAGTGATGATTACTGTGGGACAGTCTGCAGCCATTGATCGATCTATACTGCGTTGGATTCGCAATAAGCCAGCTATAAAGAGTATCAGTATTGAAGGCAATAACTTCTTTTCCGACAGCGATATCAGAAAGCGTATGTACTCCCGAGTGCGAACCATCTGGGGCAGCATCAAAGGTGACCGGCGAACAAAAATCCAGAGCGAGACATACGGACGCGACACCCTGGAGATCAAGTATCTTTACCTCACTAACGGATTCCTTGGTATACAGATCGAAGAGAATTTCAATGTAATTATGCCAGATTCTTCCGCTCGAGTGATGGTTAAGATTGATGAGGGACATCGTTATAAATATGGAAAGAAAACCATTAAGGGAAACTTCGAGAACCGCTTTCAAAATCGATTTGAACAAATTGTAACCAAACTGCAAGAGCTGAAACCAATCAACCTGTTTGACGTGAGGCAGGCTTCTTTCGATATCAAGACGGTTCTTGCCAATGAAGGTTACCCATACGCTGAAGTGAACTTTACAATCGATACCTCTCAAGTGAATGTGGTTACTCCTATTCAATTTGTAGTGGAATCAGATTCTCTGGTTCATTATGGTGAAATAACAATCCAGGGGATTAATCGTTATCCTGCCTATACAGCTTCCCGGGAATTAAAAATTAATCGCGGCAATGTGTACCGTCGTCATGAGATAGTTGAGTCTCAACGTCGAATATACGAGTCAGGTTATTTCTCTACACTCCAGCTCAAACAATCAAATCAGGTAACAGATCGGCTTAACCCGGATTTTATCCTGCGTGTTCGAGAACGCAAACCAACTTATATCACGGTAAAAACCGGCGCCGGACAGTCTGAGTATGCTGACCTGAGTTGGAGCTTCTCGGCTGGTGTTGGCAAACGCAACCTTTTTGGCTCACGACGAATTGACCTGTTGTTTAACCTTGTGTATGGGGTAGGTAAGAAAAATCGTATCATCGAACATGATTACCGTTTACGTTACACTGAGCCATGGTTCCTTGGAATTCGGATGCCGCTATCGCTGGCATTTACATACGAACCTAAAGTGCAACATCCGGTGCAGGATTTTCGCGTTGAGCAATGGGCAGCATCTATTTCCACTCTCAAGCGGTTCAGCTTGCACACCCGGGCTTCTTGGGGACTGGAATATCAGTCGGTCGATATTTCCGGTGTTCCTGATGAACTAAAGGAAGAGGTGCGACTCCAGACAGAAGGACTCTCTATTCGCAGGCGGATATATCTGAATATGATTCGCGATAGTCGTGATAATATCTTCGTACCGCGTTTTGGTTCAAAGCGAGAGATTGCCATTGATTACTTTGGCGGCTTTCTCGGTGGTGATGATAGCTTCATCAGGATCGAAACCTCCTGGTCATGGTACCATCCAGTCTGGCCCGGATGGATATCAGCTTCCCGTATTAAAGGAGGATGGGTTGATCCTTATGGCGAAACGGAATTGGTGCCATCCGGTGACCGACTTTTCCTCGGTGGTGCCAACACTGTCCGCGGATTCACTGAAAACACCTTGGTTCCAATGCAGAAAGATAGCTTACCCGGTGCCGGGTTTACCATAGTCGTGAACCAGGAGTTTCGCTGGAAAACTATTCAAATTTTTAACCCAATACCTTTTCTGGGCGATCTGTTCCGAAATCTACCTTTGTGGCAGTCGATATTCATCGATGTAGGCAACGGCTTTCGGAGTATTGATAAGTTCCAATTTTCAGAGCTGGTCGTAGCCTATGGCACAGGCGTGCAAATCCAGTCGCCTGCCGGACCGATTCGTCTGGATTACGCTCATCATATTAAAACCAGTACTATCGAGGCCGGAGACCATTGGCATTTTACGATTTTATATGCGTTCTGATGGCTCTGTGTCAGCTTTCAGAGTTGTACTTTTCTTCAGAAATAACCGAACCGGACAACCTCTCTGTGTTGGGTATTGCCTATCAACTAAAGGGTAGAAAAAAACAAATTGTATTGGGAGCTACCGAACATCATACTGTCTTTGAACTTGTAGGATATAAAAACTGGGAGTTGGGTGGCTCACCTTTCGTAGTGTGAAAACAAAGAAATATAATAATGGCTGAAAAAGTTCTGGTAGCACTTTCCGGTGGCGTTGATTCCTCTGTGGCAGCTCTCTTGTTGAAAGAGCAGGGGTATGATGTCATTGGGGCGCATTTGAAATTGTGGGATTCCGCAGATGAAGACAGCAGCTCTTGCGATAATGGTCCCCATTGCTCGCTGGATTCAATAATTGACTGTCGCTTTGTTTGTGACAAAATCGATGTGCCGTTTTATGTGATTAATATGTCCGAGCAATTCCGTGACAGTATTATTGAGAACTTCGTATCCGAATACAAACACGGTCGAACTCCCAACCCTTGCATAAAATGCAATAGCGATATCAAGTGGGCAGCCTTACTAAATAAAGCCAGTGAACTGGCGTGTGATTTCATTGCAACGGGACATTATGCTTTCGTAGAGAAAAACGCCATTGGTCGCTACCAAATACGCAGAGGGATCGATGAAACCCGCGACCAATCCTATGTCCTATGGGATATTTCCCAACAAGCGCTGGCGAAAACGCTAATGCCATTGGGAGGGTTAAGAAAAACAGATGTGCGTCAGATTGCAATTGATAACGGACTCAAAACCGCCAACAACAAAGAATCGCGCGAGATTTGTTTTGTGCCCGATGATGACTACCATCGTTTTCTCAAAGAATGGTGTGAGAAGAATAACGAATCTTTCCTCCCCGGTGATATTGTTCATGAAAACGGCACTGTTCTTGGTCGACATGAAGGGACAGCGTTTTACACGATTGGCCAAAGGCGAGGTCTTGGAATTGCTCACCCTACACCACTGTATGTTCATCGCATTGAATCGGATACTAACAGAGTGATTGTGGGAAATGACGATAAACTCTATTGTGATACGCTTGAAGCTGAAAATGTCAACTGGGTGGCAATTGAGGGGATAATTTCACCTATTAAAGCACGAGTAAAAATAAGATACCAACACGGA
>QNAG01000029.1 GCA_003641415.1 Candidatus Zixiibacteriota bacterium
AACAAGTTCCTGAGCTATTGATAGCGGTATCATTCCAAGCTCAAGGGCGCGTTCTTTGTTGATGTTCAACGACACAGTCCGCTGATCACGTCGCCAACTTCGATACGGATTAACTACTGAAGGGACTTCCGTGATAGCTGCCAATACTTGATCCCCCAAGCGGTCTAAGACCAGTGGGTCATCCCCCTGTATACTCACTACAATTGAGGAAGCTGTTGTTGACCGGGCTGTACTTCCTGATTCTCGAACAACAAGGTTCTCGATACCTGGAATTCTGGAGAGTTTTTCCCTGATGCGATCTTGTATCTCCCAAATCGTTTCGTCCCGCTCGGTCCGGGGAGAAAGCGTTATTGATATATACCCTTGTGTCGGCCCCTGAACTCCACCTCCGCCAAAAGAGTGCATTCCAGGTTCAAAACCTAACTGAGTTGAGATAAGAAGCACTTCCGGTTCGTTCAAAATAATCTTTTCCACCTGCCTGATTATTTCTTCGGTCTGACTGAGGGAAGTTCCGGAGGTGGTCTCAACAGTCACAAAACTCGTACCGCCATCCATCTTGGGCAGTAACTCTGTACCTTGGAAACGAAGCAGTAGGACACCTACTACGAGTAAAACGGCCGCCGACATAAAAACGATCCAGCGGCGGGAAAGCGCATGTCTCAAAAGAAATAGATAACTTCCTCGAATTCGATTCATCAGGAAATTCCATGGATCAGATATTTTGCGAGACAACCGCTCAAATCGTCCTCCCTCGCCCGCAGTAAAAGTCGTAAGAATTGGAACCATAATTAAAGCTACAAGTAATGATGATAAAAAAGCGATTATCAGTGTTGCCGCCAAAGGACCAAAAGTCTTGCCGACAAATCCATAGAGAAAAAGAAGAGGGATAAGGACGGTCAGTGTTGTGGCATTACCGGCAATAATGGCGAATTGGATTTCCGAGGCTCCGACTCGTGCCGCTTCTTCCGGTGTAAGTTTATCAGCATGGTATCTTCGCGCTATATTTTCGAGAATGACTACAGATGCATCCACTACCATCCCGACTGAAAGAATAACAGCTGTCAGCGTCACCAGATCGATCTGGATACCAAACATTTTCATGCCGGCAAAGGTCAACAAGAACGACATTGGCATTGATACGGCGACGACCAAACCTCGACGAAAACTGCCCAGAAAAAGAAAGATAACTATCGCGGCCAGGAACAGCGCCTGGGCAACACTGCCTAACATATTACTAACCACTTGTTGTGTAAAAGATGCTGATTCTTCAGCTTCGACAAACCGCAGTTGCGGATATCTGCCCGCAATTTCCGCAAACTTCGCTTGAGCCCTCAAGACAACATCAACGGTGTTAGCATTATCTTGTTTTAATATTTGAACTGCGATAGCAGATTCACCGTTGACATGATACTTTGATAGATCCTCAGCGCTGCCATATCGGATTTTTGCCAGATCACCCAATAACAACCGATTACCATCTTGCAACCGGATCGGAATCTTCGCTATATCTTGAATCGTCTTACTTTCTTCGTCAACTCGAAAGGAATACTGGATCTCATTCGAGTTAATCTTGCCGGCCGGAATGCTTACATTATGTTCCTTGATAGCTTGAGCAACAGCCGCAATCGGCAGTTTATAGGCATCCAATTTGCTCCTATCAACAAAAACTGATACCTCCGGATTATGCCCTCCGAAAACATCTACCATCGCCACTCCTGCTACACGCTGAAGTTCCGGTGCCAGATCCTCTTCAACCAATCTTCTGACTTCAACCAGGTCATCTCCGATTATTCCAACCGTGAGAACCGGCCGATTACTTGTAGAAAACTTTAATACCTGAGGTTCCTGAATACCGGACGGCAACTTGCCGCGAATTCTGGATATTGCGTTCTGTACATCGAGTGCGGCCATATCGACATCAACATCATACCGAAACTCAACTGTCACCACCGACATGCCATCCTGGGAGGATGAAGAAACTTTATAAACTCCTTCCAATGCCGCACATTCTTTTTCAATGGGATCAGACACCATATCAGCAGCATCTTCGGCCGAGGCCCCGGGGTACGCCGTCAGTATATTCACCAGAGGAGGAGCCGTTTCGGGGAAAAGTTGTATCGGTAAGGAAAAATATGCAACAACTCCAAAGAACACTGCGGCTATAGCCAAAACATAGACAGTGTACCTATTTTTGAGACCAAATTCTGATAGTGTCATGGTAATTGCCCCTCAACATATACTTGATACACGAGATCACCGTCGGTCAAACTGGCGACATTTGAAATGGCTACTAAATCAGAGCCGTTCCAATCGAACTGAACAGCAAAACTTTCGGATTGCTGGATTCCTACCAAAACCGGTGTCTTGACAGCATGATTTTCACGAATAAGAAAAATGTAGGGATCGCTGTCCCTGTTCGACACTGCTGTTATCGGAACCGTTAGGGTACGCTCGGAACTTTCCAGCACAAAATCGATTACGACAGCTTCACCAACGCGGAACCGATCATGAAGAGATGCAGGAAGAGAAACCTTGACCGTAAAGGTCCGGCTCCGATTGCTGGATACCGGAGCAACTTCCGATACCTGTGATTCGTATAGCCTGCCATTACCATCATGAACGATAACAATCGTACCTGGTCTGATATTTGATCTCACATCCTCCTGAACAACCTCGGCTAGTATCTCCAACTCATCGTTGCCAATCTGAAGCAATGGCATACCGGGCATTACCGTCTGACCCAGATCAACAAAATGCTTGAGAACAACACCATCAAATGAGGCCCGTTCCGCAGCTTTTTCAAATTTCGATTCTGCTTCACGCAAGCTGGCCTTTGAGCTTTCAAAAGCTTTTTTCGATACCGCCACCTGCTCCTGAGGAACCGCACCTTTTATCGCTAATTTTATATCGGAGGCATATCGCTCATTCCAATAATTAAATTCCGCTCTCAATCGATCAACCGTTGCTTCAATATCCGGTGTTGATAGTGTTAGCAAAACGTCACCATTGTTAATCGGTTGTCCTTCTGCAAACGGGAGCGCCGTCACCGTTCCTTGAACCTGTGCAATAGCAGTAAATTCATTTGAAGAATGAACGGTCCCCGTGTATGTTACGTGGGCGGTCATATCTCTTATTTCCGGTTTAGTAACTCGGACGGCCACGGGAGATAATGTCTGATCAGTGTCGCTTTGGCCCGAACAACCAGCCAACGAGACCAGTAATCCTACCATAATTATTACAATCATATTAAAAGTTGGCCTCACCAACGAACTCAACAATGTTTTCATTCTATTCCTCCAATCAACATCAAAGCCTTACTCTTAGAAAGTGTGCCAGTCAAAGCTTCATAACGCAGAAGTGCCAGCCGTGCTGAATAAAGTTTGGCGTTATTTTCAATTTGTAGCCGAAGCAGTTCGGTTTCCTGAGTGTGCAGATCACGCAATGGAATTCGACCGGCATTAAATAATTCATTTTGAACCTCGACAGAAACTGCCTTCTTTTTAACGGCAATGGATAATTGATCGCTTTGGTCCAAAGCAGAGAGGTAATCGTTATAGGATAGACGAAGATTTGACTCCTGCTCCAGTTCCGCGCTTCTAACGGCCATTTTTGAGGCTCTCGTGAGTGCCGCAGTTTCTTTGATTTTACCTATCCGTGATCCCCCTGTGAAAATCGGTAACGATACTTTTACCCCAATGGCCCATTCGCCGACCGGATCCCAATCCGAACCGGAGCGATAAAGATACATCCCATAACCGGAAATTTCCGGCCAAAAATTTCGAGCGGCTAACGAACGGAACGCTTTGGCTTTTCCCAGACGTGCCTCTGAAATACGAACGGTCGGCGCGCTAAATTCAGCTTGAATAAGACCGTTCCGCGGATATTCCCTGAGCAGATCATCCCCTGCCAAATCATTTTCCGGTAAAGCAGGCAATACTGCCTGCTTTGCTCCCACCAGAAAACCAAGTCGCGTGGCTAACCGGTTTTTAGAGCGAGCAATGGCACTTGAATCAGATTTTGTCGAAGCAATAAGTGAGGCAACCAGAGCAATATCGCCTTTGGATACTCGGCCACCTTGTTCCAAAACTCTCAGGTCCTCTAATTGCTGGTACAAAGAAATTAAACGCTTGTATATCAATTGTGATTGATCCGCAGTCTGACGAGCGAGGAGAAACAGTTCGGCGACTTGCCGCAGAATGTTGTTCCGCATAAGATCATTTGTTGCCCGGCTTTCTTCAACGCCGGCGGTGGCTATTTTCCGTTTAGCCAATCGGCGCCCGCCATCAAATATCGGAATAGACAATTGAAGATTTGCCTCATATATTTCGTCGTCGAGCGGGGGAAACACACCCAGTTGATGAATGGGTGTGCTAATGTTCGGCTCTTCATATCTGGTATATCCGGCGTTGGCATATATTTGCGGAAGCAGTGAAGCGGTTGCCTGACTGACCGAAGCGCTAAAGGCATCCACCTGTGCTCTGGTCAATAACAATTGAGGATTTACCGACAGAGATGAATCAATAGCCTCCACGATGGTCATTGTTCGTTGACCCAGAACCGCCCCCGAACATACAAACAGCGCAAACAATATGATCAAGATTTTAGAAATGGATTGATTATTCATTCTATCTCCTTCTGGTGGCTATTCTGGCCACCAATACTTTTGATAATGAAAGGGAGCAAGGAGTTCGCCATATCTTTATGAGCTTTATTCGATATCCCCAACCTCCGCTGGATAGCCATAGCCGTTGCCATTCCAATAAACAAAGTGGAGAATTCTTGAACTGATGGCTTCGAGTTAATGTCAGGGATTTCGGAAATAACATTTTCCAGTATCTGCTGATATTCTTCAAGAATTTTTTGAATATGATGAACCAGTACTTTATCATTTCCGGAAGCGATCTCATTCATGAATACAATAGGAAGGCCATTGCTCTCACAAACAAACTTAAGATGATAAGTAACTATTTTTTTCAGTCGGATTTCCGGCTTGTCCTCTGATCCGAATATCTTTCTGATTGGACCCATTAATTCGTTCTTCATTTTATCAATTATTGCTATAAGCAATTCCGTTTTATCCGGGAAATACCTGTATGCCGAGGCTTCATTGATTCCAACTTGGCGGGCAACTTTCCTCATAGTCAAAGCCTTTATACCGCCGTTACGCAAAAGCAAGATAGCCTCTATAAGAATTTCGTCTCTTCGCTTTCTGCCAATCTTTCCAATAGTCATATAATCTCCCTAATAAACAAGCAACTACTTGCTTGGTTATTATCGGCAAAAACGAACGGATTGTCAAGCACTTTTTTTTGCAATTCGTTGATTAGATGTATGTTCTTATTATATAATAAGTTGAGATATGCGGATTCCCAAGTAAAGGCGAAGTCATGCCACGCAACTATATCCGGCAAATCAAGGAATCGCAAATTAAATTGTCCAAAGGCATAAGCAAGCTAAGCACGACTTTTCAATAATTCCCAAAACTATTTCGTTTGTGACTCGTTATGTAATTCATAAGATTATGTAATATAAGAACTTGTCATTATAGGTGGTGTGAAAATACTCCGCCAAATTCATCGTATCGTCATGCGGTGCAATAAGTTACAAAGCGGAGGAGGTAGGATTCGAACCCACGGTACCTTGCGGCACAACGGTTTTCAAGACCGCCGCTTTCGACCACTCAGCCACTCCTCCGACTAAATCAAGTCATACTCAGTCATCAATAATCTCGTGATGTCAAAGGCATAACTTTACCTCTTAGGTTAAGAGTATAAATCTACCTCATCTGCCACGCCGTGTATCACATAGCCTAAGATTACCGATCATCAGTTGAAACGTCAAGTCTTTTGCATCAGGCTCATATCTTTGAAGTAATTATTTATCATCATAAAATTTTTTTCAAAATTTGGGAACCGTGTCCCAAAACGAGAGCATTTATATCAATATTTTAATTCACTACTATCCGGTTAAAATACAGACAATTATGGTCTTGGGTTACGAAATTCTCAATATTCATCATATTTAGCCATAAAATATAGATTAAAATCGTTCTTTCCATGAGGATTTCTTTAATCATCCGGCTTAATTCAGCAACCGAGTGGGCGAATTTGATTTGATATTTCATGTGGTCAACAAAAGTACTCTGTTGTCGATTGCACTATCTGTATTTTTGCTGTCGCTGGTCAATTGCTCAACCAGCATAAATACCGAGCACAAGATTGAGGGAATAGCATTTCAGTTGGGCAAATTCAATTTTGTCGGAGAACTATGGCATCCAGTGGATGATGGCAAGTGTCCCGTTGTCGTATTTGTACACGGAGATGTTTATGTGACTAGTACTGAGGGTTGGTTTATCGGGGTTCATAATCGAGACGGTGTCGAGAAGAAGTTATTGGCGTAGAGCATCATCTCTGAAGCTCTGAGTGCAAGATAAATGATTTGTCAATTTCGGAGTTAATAAGGGAATTCGGGCTTGACAATTATTTTTGACAACATATATTCGACGCTTATTGTGTTATAAAAAAGGTCAGTGTGATTGAATTCAATAGAAAAATGGAAGAAGTGCTTACAGACAATCAGCTCTCTGAAAATGGCAAGTCCATTTGCAAAGAGGGTGAATTGTTAGGAAATATAGTAGTAAGTGCTGAGTCCTGCGTTAGCCAGAACCAGGGACCTGCGGATTTCCCAATGTCTACTGATGATTGGTTGGCAATTAGAGTTTAGTTAGTATATGTATGGAAAAAAGAATATTGACACTGATAGTATGGTAATTACTGGTTTTTGTTAAAACAATAAAGGAGATAAACAATGGCAAAAAAAATGGTGATCTTCTGTGGGTCTGATAACCCCGAGAAAGCGTTCCCTCCGTTCATGTTGGGCATTGGTGCTCAGGTAATGGACATGGAACTTATGATGTTCTTTACCACGAGCGGGTTGAATATTCTCCGCAAGGGGGGCGCCGAGGAAATCAAACTTGAAGGCGCGCCCAAGACACTGCCGGACTTTCTTAATGATGTCATTGAGGGTGGAGCCAAGCTCGTAGCTTGTTCAGCCGCCCTTGAAATGGTCGGAATGAAAAATGAAGAACTAATTGATGGCGTAGAATTTGGCGGCGTAGCGACATTTGTGGACGAGGCGGAAACCGCGGATATCGTATTGACGTTCTAAGCCTATAACTTTTAATAAGTTAGTGGCCGTCTAGATGTAGAAGTAATCACGGCCGTGGTTTTTTGACCAACGGTTAAAGAAGATAAACAAATGGAGGTTATATAATGGCGACTCCTGAAGAACTCAGCCAGCTTACACCGGAGAAAAAGGTCGATGCTCGAGGTACACCATGTCCGGGTCCCCTCTTGGAGGTAAAACGGGCAATTACCTCGCTATCAATTGGTGGAGTGATGGAATTGTTGTCCGCTGATGAAAGCACCAATAAGGACGTTCCCCGCTGGGCTAAGAAGATGGGTCACGAATATCTTGGCGTAGTAGAAGAAGCCGGCTACTGGCGCATCTTCGTCAAGAGAGGAAAGTAACCTTATGGAGAAAGGTAGCGGCACTGCAGGGGAGCAATCCCCCCCGAGAGTTCTTGTTTTTTCGACGGTGTTCATCTCGGATGTCGGTATAGACTTAGCGGGTAGTTCACACATGCACTACCCGCCGTCTAGCATTGCGATTCCGCTTCCATGCTCTAGCGGTATTAAGCCGGAATGGATACTGTACGCACTCCAACACGGTTTCGATGGTGTATTCATCGCAGCCGACGGGACCGACTGCCCATTCGTTCCTGATTGTACGGATAGAACCGCAAAGATTGTAGATGACGGGCAGAAATTGTTGGAAGAAAACAATATCGAGCCGGAGCGTCTCAAGATGGCGGCGGTCTGCTCGGTATGCGCTGAACCTTTCGTAAAACACATGAAAAATTTCCAGGAATCCCTCAAGAAGTTGAGACCAACGCAAGGAGCAGACTGACGTGAACTATGACATTCTCGTTGTGGGTGGTGGAATTGCTGGTATGGAGTCCGCACTCACGCTCGGCGATATGGGCTACTCTGTGCTTCTAGTGGAGAAAGAACCCACCATCGGTGGCAAGATGATACTTCTGAGCAAAGTTTTCCCCACTCTGGATTGTGCCAGTTGCATTGCTACTCCCAAGATGGCTTCCACATTTCATCACTCACAAGTGACTACTATGACCTATTCGGAGGTGAATGATATCCGCAAAACCCCGAAGGGCACGTTCCAGGTAAGCATTAACAAAAAAGCCACTTATGTCGATTTTGATAAGTGTACTGGATGTCAGAGGTGCGAATTTGCCTGTACGGTGGCAATCCCTGACCAGTATAACTTCGACTTGGTGGGTCGACGGTCTGCACACATTGCGTTTGACCAGGCAGTTCCAAAAAAGGCGGTTATAGAGAGGTATGGTTCGTCGCCCTGCAGCTTTGCTTGCCCGGTGAGTATGCAACCTCATGGGTATGTTTCTCTCATTCGAAGTGGTCTCTTCGATGAGGCTTTGGAACACATTTTGAAATTTGTTCCCATTCCTGGGAGCTTGGGGCGCACTTGCTCCGCACCATGCGAGAATGAATGCGCACGAGGAGAACTTGAAGGTTCTCTCCCGATAAGACAACTCAAGAGATTTGCTTCTGACCACTATTATGAGAAGTATCCTAATCCCAAGTATGGTCCCCCTGGAGAGATACTCGACAAGAAAGTTGCGGTGGTGGGTAGTGGCCCCGCAGGATTAACCGCGGCATACTTTTTGGCTAAGGATGGCTATAAAGTGACCATCTTCGAGGCCGAAGATCGGCCTGGTGGTATGTTAACACTTACCATCCCTTCGTATAGGCTTCCAAGTGAGGTAGTAGAACGCGATATAAAGAATGTAACTGCTCTCGGTGTGGAAATAAAAACCGGACATCGAGTGGAGAGCTTGACCGAGCTCAAAAACGATGGATTTGATGCGGTTTTTGTGGCTTGCGGAGCAATGCAGGATACCAAGATGAAGGTTGAGGGGGAAGACTTAGCTGGGGTGGTAGGCGCTGTTGATTTCCTCAAGGGTGTAAATAGAGGAGATAAGATCGATCTCACCGGTAAAACCGTGGTGGTGGTCGGAGGAGGCAATGTTGCTATCGACTCAGCCAGGGTGGCTCGCCGTTTAGGAGCAAGTAAAGTTTACATTCAGTACAGACGGAGCCGAGCCGAGATGCCTGCCTTTGATGTGGAAATTCAGGATGCTATCGATGAAGATATCGAAATGCAGTATCTCAAAACACCAGTACGATTCACGGGAAAAGACGGCAAGCTGGCTAAGGTGGAATCAATCAGCATGAAGCTCGGCGATCCGGACGAAAGCGGCCGGAGAAGACCCGTACCCGTAGAAGGTTCCGAGAGCAGCATAAAAGTGGATCTTTGTATTGTTGCAATTGGTCAACGTCCGGATATAGCTTCCTTTGCCGATAATGATAAATCAAAATTGACTCGTTGGAATACACTGGTAGTTGATTCGACCACTCTCGAGACGAACATCCCCGGTGTGTTCGCCGGTGGTGATGTAGTCTCTGGAGCAGCTACCGTGGTAGAGGCAGCACACGCCGGAGCTCACGCCGCTGTTTATATGAAGCGTTATCTGAGAGGGGAGCAACTCCCTGGCGAGCCTCTCCAGCAAATGTTGCCTGTGGTTGATAGGAACGAGGTGCTCAAAAGGCAAAGTGAATATCGTACGCTCAATCCGGGAAAAAGGAAAGAGCTTCCTCCAAAGGAACGGGTGAGTGATTTTAGTGAGGTGGAATTACCGTTTACTGATGATGAGGCTCGCTATGAAGCTGGCAGGTGTCTTGACTGCGGGGGATGTTCAAGATGTGGCCAGTGTGTAGTTGCTTGTCAGGCCGATGCTATCGATTTTAGTATGCGTGATGAAATCAAGGAGCTGGAAGTCGGATCAGTAGTTATCTCGACCGGTTTCGAACTCTTCAACCCAAGTAGCAAGATTCAGTATGGATATGACCATGCCCCGAACGTAATTACTGCTATGCAGATGGATCGGCTTCTGGCGCCAACCCGACCCTACAACACCGTTCTCAGACCATCGGATGGTAAGATACCCGACAACATCGCTTATGTTCTCTGTGCGGGTTCGCGCGACTGTCAGGTGGGTAACGAGCTCTGCTCGCGGGTATGCTGCATGTACTCCATAAAGCAAGCTCAGTTGATTATGGGTTCATTACCCTTGGCGGATATAACCATCTACTACATTGACATACGCGCTTTCGGCAAAGAATTCGAGGAGTTCTATCAACAAGCTAAGCAAATGGGTGTTTCCTTCGTTAAAGGCAAAGTAGCCCGTATAGAAGAAGGCGATAATGGGAATTTGATAGTTCAACATGAAAACATTGCTGGAGATGGAAAATCAGAACGTACAGAACACGATTTAGTTGTTCTCTCGGTGGGTATGCTGCCTAATCAAGATGCTCTAGGACTCTTATCCGGCGGCGAGATTGAAGCGGATAGTCATCATTATGTCAAGGAGGTGGATGAGGATCACAGCCCAGCCCGGACGAGTTTGGAAGGAATCTACGTAGCGGGAACAGCTTCCGCGGCAATGGACATCCCTGACACAATTTTACATTCCGGAGCAGCCGCAGCATTGGCTGCTGCCCACGTCGAAAGGGTGAAGAAATGAGCGAGAGGAGAATTGGTGTTTACATCTGCCACTGCGGTGGCAACATCTCTGACTTCGTGGAAGTTGAGAAAGTTCGGGATGCAATAGAAAATGAAGAGGGTGTAACGGTAGCCAAAACGACTATGTTTGCTTGCTCTGATGCGGCTCAGCAGGAGATGATAAACGATATCCATGAACATAAATTGGATGGTCTGGTGGTAGCTTCGTGCTCGCCGACACTTCACACATTTACCTTTCGTGGTGTTGCCGAAAGGGCGGGACTCAATCCTTATCAGTACGTTCAGGTCAATGTCAGGGAACAGTGTTCCTGGGCTCACACAGATCTCAAGGAGCAAGCCACAGAGAAGGCAATTTATATGGTCAAGGCCGGTATTGCCAAAGTGCGTTTAACTCACCCCCTGAAGAAGACCAGAATTGATACGGTTCCCAGAACATTGGTGATTGGTGCGGGTATATCCGGACTGCGTGCGGCTATAGCACATTCCGATCTGGGTATCAGTGCCTTCGTGATAGAAAAGAGCGATCGCATCGGTGGTTGGGTCTCTGAATTTGGTAAGATGTACCCTCACAATCGTCTTGGGAGTGACCTGATTACGGAACTCAGTGAGGAAATCAAGAAGAGAGAAAATATCCATATCTATACAGAGGCAGAGATATTAACGAAGTCCGGAAGCGTGGGTGACTTCGATGTGAAAATTAAGGTCAAGAATGAGGAGATTTCCCTTAATGTAGGTTCGATCATTGTGGCTACAGGTTTTGCCTCGTATCAACCCTACGAAGGCGAATACGCATACGGCACCGATGGCGTACTAACGCTACCAGATTTCAAGGAGCTAATCGATAACTCCAAGGGTGAGATCATTTACCAGGGTAAGCCCGTGAAAAATGTAACTTACATCTACTGTGTGGGTAGCCGGGATTCATCTGGAGAAAAAGGGCACACATATTGTTCGAGATACTGCTGCAACGCTGCCATACACGCATCCTTAATCGCAAATGATGTATCATCGGAGCTTAATCAGTTCCATATCTACCGAGACATTCGAACTTATGGAAAATATGAACTTCTCTACCGGGAAGCTCTCCAGAAGGGGGCGGTATTTATAAAATTTGACGAAGCCTCTCCTCCACGTGTGGAGAAAAGCAACGGACGATTCAATGTCCAGGTTAAGGATGTTCTGACCTTTGGTGAAGAGATCGAAATCGAAAGTGACCTGGTGGTTCTTGTCACCGCTATGGAGCCTCGTGAAAATAAGGCTATGAACGATGTGCTTAAGCTACCAGTCTCGCTGGACGGCTTTTTCAAGGAAATCCATCCCAAGTTGCGACCGGTGGAAACGGTCATTGACGGAGTTTTAATCGCTGGCACTTCCCAGGCTCCCCGCAACTCAGCTGAAAGCGTTGCCATGTCGCTGGCCGCTACCTCCAAAAGCGCTTCTCTACTTATGAAGGGCTATGTGGAACTGGAACCGCTGATCGCTATGGTCAACGAGGATACTTGTGTCTGGTGCGGCAAATGTTCCGAAGCTTGTCCATACTCTGCAATTGAGAAAATTAGCTCTGGGGAGAAAGAGATTGCCGCGATCAACACGGCCCAGTGTAAGGGGTGCGGATGCTGTGTGCCTGTTTGCCCCGAAAATGCCCTTACCATTAAGGGTTACACGGATGAGCAGATACGAGCTATGATTGACGCCATGGAGGTCCTGCTATGAATAACAAGGTGCGAGATCCTCGTGAAATAATGAGAGATGAAATGTTTATGCGGGACAAGGTATTGGCTGCTTTGAATGATGGTCCTAAGACTGTCCCTGAGATCGCCGAGGTAATGGATTATCCGGTTAGTGAGGTGATGTATTGGGTCATGGCTGCTAGGAAGTATGGCTATATCGAGGAAATCAAGGAACCAACTGAAGATGACTACTTCCAGTACAAGCTGGTGAAGAATGAGTAAAGGGATAACAGCGATGACAAAGGTAAACCCGGATTTTATAAAGAAGGTTGCGACGTCAGAGGAGTTCAATGCCACGGCTTGCATAAACTGTGGTGTCTGTACAGCTGTATGCCCTATGGATGTCGAGTTGCTTCCTCGTAAGCTTTTCAGGTATGCCCTGCTTGGGTTAGAGGGCAAGGTGCTCGAGAATACGAATGTCATCTACCAGTGTCTGCTGTGTAAGATGTGTGAGGAGAACTGTACGGCCGATGTGCACATCGCCGAGAACGTAAGATTCTTGCGCAGTTACATCAGCAAAGAAGTATTCAAACTTTAGCGAAGGAGAGAGACCTTATGCCTCTTCCTATTGGTGACGTGATTGGACTTATGGTGGACAACCTCAAGAAGAGGAAAACTGTATTTCCCATTCCGCGCAAGAGAGCAATCGAGTGGGCCAACGGGCTTAACATTCCCGAAGGCGGTAAAACAGTAATCTACACTGGTTCAATGTACCAACTATTGCCTTATATGATTGCCGCAGTAAAGAATATGGAGCTCATAGAGGATTCTTTTCTTGGTAAGTTTGTATTTATGGGTAGGTTTTTTAATAGAATGTTCAACGTGTCGGCGTTTGTTTCAATGCCTAAGAAAGCTGACGTAAAGCGCTACAAGCAAATTGTCTATAATATCGCAAAGTTATTGAAAAAGGCTGGAGTGGAGTTTGGTTATCTATACAAGAAAGAGCTTTACTCCGGCACTCTTGCATACGACTTAGGTGTAGATGACGCATTTAGTCTGCAGGCCAAACGAGTCTATGAACTGTTGAAGGAAAACGGCGTTAGCACCGTGATTACAGTTGATCCCCACACCACAAATATGATGCGCTCTGTGTACCCGACTATTATCGACGGCTACGATATTGAGGTCAAAAGCTATCTAGAGGTTCTGGCTGCTATCGATGATTTTCAGCCGATCCACAGTGTTGAAAAAGAAATTACGGTCCACGACTCCTGTGTTTATGCGCGCTATGAAAGTGTTATAGATGAACCAAGGCAATTGCTCAAAAGGGCGGGATACACAATAAAAGAGCCAAAGGACAACAAGGCGCTGACTCATTGCTGCGGGGGCCCCATAGAGTCAATTTTTCCTAAGATGTCTCACACAATTGGCAAAAATAGGGTTCAGCAACTCAAGGATGCCACCAATGGGGGAGCAGTGGCTACTATGTGTCCGATCTGTATGGCATCCCTTAAAAAGGCATCCGGCGATGGGTTGGAGATTGAAGACATCTCCAGTTTTCTTGTGAAGGCTTTCTGTGATTAATCTGTGGAGTAAAAGAGAAGCCTAAAAAAGAAACGAAAACCCCAGAAACAAACGCAGTGAACTGTGACATGGTGCTACACCTGCGCAGTGATCGGACAACTGAAGAACAATATGGCAATAAGCATCATCGAGTTAGTTGGTAAGTCGATGAAATTGGATAAGGCCATGGTTCCTGAAAATAAACCGGTAGACAATATTTGCGCCCAGATGATCACTGTCATGTCCGATATGGTGATCCTTGTCGATCTGGATGGGATGGTCATACTGGCAAATCAAGCAACCTTGTCCTTATTGGGCTACAGCGAGGAAGAGATACTTGATAATCCGGTTCAAAAAATCCTGAGTATCTCGCAGGACAAAGAAAACGAGTTGTCCTCGAATAAGACGATGGGTGAGCGCCTACTCGACGAGGCTCTGGCCAACATTGAGGGTTTTATGACTCCAAAGGAAGGAGAACCAATACCAATCTCGTTGAGGAGTTCCGCTATAAAAGGCTGTCCCCGTATCGTGTCGGGAATAGTGTTGGTGGCACGTGATCTCAGACCGACAAAGAAATTAATTGCAGATGCAGCAAGAGCCGAGGCGGAGCGGCGCAAGCGTAAGGAGTTGCAACAGGCCTATGACGAGCTCAAACGGTTGCAAGAGCAATTAATCCAGAGCGAAAAAATGGCCTCTATTGGCCAGATCGCCGCTGGCGTGGCTCACGAGATAAACAACCCCATAAGCGGTATTATGGTTTACTTACACTCGCTTGTAAATGATCTTGAGAACGACCAGTTCGACAGAAAGCAGGCTTTGACATTTCTTAACGACTCTAAGCATGAGCTCACCCGATGTTCCAAAATCATAAATAGACTGCTGGATTTCTCCCGACAATCTCAACCGATGCTCGCCCCTTTGAACCTTGACAATATTCTGGACGAGTCTTATAGCATACTGGATTACAGGGCAAAGCTGCAAGATATCGAAATGGTCTATCATATTGATTCGGGACTTCCCCGGATTGAAGCGGACTCGGACCAACTAAAGCAGGTTTTTCTCAATCTTATTCTCAACGCGATCCAGGCCATGCCCCACGGAGGTTGTCTGGCCATTCACGCCATGCAGGTCAACGATAAGGAGAAACTGACTAAGAACACCAAGGTGGTGCGAATAGACGTTAAAGATACAGGCTGCGGAATAGCCAAGGAAAACATAGATAAACTGTTTACTCCTTTTTTCACAACCAAGGAAAAGGGAGAAGGTATCGGACTCGGCCTGGCTGTGGCGTACGGGATCATCAAGCGCCACGGTGGTGATATCCGTGTAAAGAGCTCAAAGGGAAAAGGAACTACATTCAGTATTTTTCTGGAGAGTAAAGAAGATCTGGAATAAGGAAGACATTAATAAGGTTGCCCGATGAAACCAGTGGTTCGGATCATGGTGGTGGACGACGAGAAGATCGTTCGCGAATCTCTCTCGGTGTGGCTTCGGAAGTTTGGTTACGAAGTAGTGCCAGTGGGAGGTGGTCAGGAAGCTCTGGATATTTTGGATCGCGAGGAGTGGAATATCCTGCTTGTGGATCTAAAGATGCCCCGTGTTGACGGAATCGAGGTTCTTCGCAAGGCGATAGAGGTAAAACCGGGCATCCCTGTCATTATCTTTACGGCGTATGCCACGGTTGAGACAGCGGTTGAAGCAATGAAAGTCGGTGCCTGCGACTACCTGATCAAGCCTATCGATCCTGATATGTTGACATTGAAGGTGAAGAAGATAGTTGAGACGCAGACTCTTGCAGATGAAAATGTCATGTTACGCGATAAGATCGATACCATTTACCAGTTCGACGAGATCATCGGTAACAGCAAGTCCATACAAAAGGTGCTGGAGATAGTCGGCTCGGTGGCTGATAGCGATGCGTCGGTTCTTATAACCGGTGAGAGCGGAACTGGCAAGGAGCTGATAGCCCAAGCTATCCACCGCAACAGCGATCGCCGCTATAAACCATTCGTGGCAGTTTCAATTGGGGCGTTACCGGACACCATGGTGGAGAGCGAGCTGTTCGGGCACGAGAAGGGTTCCTTTACTGGGGCAAGCCATACACATATGGGAAGGTTTGAGCTTGCCGATGGCGGCACGCTGTTTCTGGACGAGGTCGGTGAAATGAGTTCCAAGGTACAGGTTGACCTGCTGCGGGTGCTGGAGGAAAAGGCCTGCTACCGGTTGGGCGGCAATCGTAAGATACAAACGGATGTGAGAGTAATCGCCGCAACAAACAGGGTTCTGAAAAAGAGTATTGAGGAAGGCGCCTTTCGTGAAGACCTCTACTACCGTCT
>QNAG01000030.1 GCA_003641415.1 Candidatus Zixiibacteriota bacterium
GGCCGCTCGATCCAACCGAATTCAGAGTGTACATGTATGTTCCAACGGGGAGCATCGTTAGGAATGTCGGTGCCGCAGGTATGTTCAATGTCTATACGGGAGAAAGCAGATTGATCTCTGAGGTCTCGGCTCCTCCGTTTTCCTATTTTCTTGAAATCAACCCAAATAAACGTGATGCCAATTACTTGGAAATCACTTTTTTTGGCACCGATTATCCCATTGATTGCGAGACGGACCTCTGTCTTGACGTACCCATCCTTGAGTCCAATACTTTCCTGCCAGCTTTCCACAGATCAAAAGCTGATATTATCAAGGCAATGAACGATGGAGATGAATAGCAACTGCAGGGTGGGTCCGTCCTCGAACCCGCCACGTACGGAAATCGGCAGGATTTATGACAAACCTGCCCGATAATTTTTGATGATGTCTGTAGAGTTCTAACGAAGACGAGGAATCTACAGTCTTGTAGGCCGGGTGGCCCACCATTTATGGTGGGAAGTGAATATGTGATTGACACTCCGACGACATCACTCTATCATTCCAATATGCCACGGCTCCGCCACTATGACGATTTGGGAACGGCTCGATTCATCACTTTTTCCTGTTACCGGCGACGCAAATACATGACAGACGTGACAACTGTAATGATCCTGCTATACCAACTGAAAACCCTCCGGTCGAACCATGCCGTCAAGATACTCGGATACGTCGTCATGCCCGATCACGTACACTTGGTACTTCTTCCACCAGATGGAAGCAAACTCGGTGTTTTGATCGGACAGTTGAAGGGGAGGAGCGCTCACGAGATTATTCGAACTCGGAAGGATATAATCCAGCGCTCATCTGGTCAACCCGCTATCTGGCAGCGGCGGTGTTACGATCACAATTGCAGAACTCCTGACGTTGTGATTGAGAAAATCCGGTACTGCCACAACAATCCGGTGAGTCGGGGGTTGGTTGGTGAACCCGGCGACTGGCCCTGGTCGAGTTATGGATGGTATAATGGTGACAGTGATTGCCCTTTTGACATCGATGGTATTGAACTTTAGATGTGAATGATATCCCACCATAAAGGGCATGTTGATCATCCTCTTCGGCGGCGATTCACGCGCAACTATTCCCACCATAAATGGTGGGCCACCCGTGATGGTTCCTTCGGTGAATGAAAGAAGAAGATGTCAGGACCACAAGGGTCCTGACCTGTGACTGTGGGAACAAACAAGATTGATAAGAGTAGAAGTTTTATTAAATAAATAATTACAAAGAAAATAACAGGAGTAATAATAGTGAATAATTTTGCCGATGACGATATGGGCTCAACTCAACCGATAACAGTAAGTAAAAAATCAAATGTGAAGATACACACATTACGAAGTTTTGATGATTTTCCTAAATGGTTAACTCCAGATGAGCTTGCCAACTTTCTTTATGAAAGTCTAAAACCTTATGAAGATCCCTTACCTGTTGTAAAGGAGGGTATATTGGATGCCTTAGAACCAAGTAGTAATAGAGAGCCAGGCTTTGTTCTTATAGCTGAGAAAGATGACAAAATTGTTGGAGCTTTAATCATGCTGCGTACAGGGATGAAAGGTTATATTCCTGAAAATTTTCTCTTGATGGTTGCCGTTGATCCTACAACTCGTGGTATGGGTATTGGTGCATCAATAATTAAACATTCTTTTGAACTGGCTGATGGTGATGTAAAACTGCATGTTGAGTATGATAATCCAGCCAAGAAACTTTATGAAAGATTAGGAATGACAAGCAAATATGCTGAGATGAGGTTCCATAAATGAATAAGGTCACTATAAACCTCGAAGGACTTAAACATAATATCAAAGTCATCAAAGGTTGGATGGAAAATCATGGAGCTACCTGGACAATTGTAACGAAAGTTCTTTGTGGGCACACTGAATCTTTGAAGGCTTTACAATTGTTGGGTGTTCGATCTATGGGAGACTCACGCCTTGCAAATTTGAAAGCTATTGATAAAATAATTCCTGATTTTGAATCATGGTATTTGAGAGTCGCAGATATGTCATCGGTGAAGGAAGTTGTAACTCTTGCTGATGTAAGTTTAACTAGTGAAATTGAAGTGATCAATGCCTTAAACGAAGAAGCACAGCTTTTAGATAAGACACATCGTATTGTCATCATGATAGAACTTGGAGATTTACGAGAAGGAATCCTCCCTGGGTCTTTAATAAATTTCTACAAATCCGCTTTTAAGCTATCTAATATTGAGGTCATAGGAATTGGAGCAAATTTAGGTTGTTTATCAGGTGCTGTTCCAAACATTGACCAATTTACACAACTTGCTCTTTATCGAGAGCTATTAGAATTAAAATTTCAAAGGAAATTACCTATAATTTCAGCTGGTTCTTCCGCTGTTCTTCCCCTTCTATTGGATGGGACTCTTCCTAAAGCTATAAATCACTTTCGTATTGGTGAGGCGATTTTTTTAGGAACTGACCTTATCAATGATGGTACTTTGCCTGATTTAAAAAATGATGCTATAATCTTAGAAGCTGAAATAGCAGAAATAAAAGAAAAGGGATTAGTTCCACTTACTGAAACAATATCAATGATGCCTTTTGAAACGGAACAATCTAATAGTGATTACTCTCCAGGACAACGAGGATACAGAGCTATTGTCAGTGTTGGACAGCTTGATACTGAGGTTTCTGGCTTAACTCCTGTTAATCCAAATTATCAAATTGCAGGAGCCAGCAGTGATGTTACTGTAATTAACATAGGTGATGACTCAGATAACTTAAAAGTAGGTGATATAATTAGTTTCAAGCTAAACTACTCGGCACTTCTGCGCTTAATGAGTGGAAAATATATTGAGAAGGAAGTAACTCCTTCATTAGAACAATTTAAAAATCTAAAAAGCTCTGAACTTCTTGAAGTTGAACCGGCTATTGAATCTGTAATCGAAGATTAGCTAGTCTTGTAGGTCAGTATTAAGATTGTAGCGATCAGAGGTAACAAAGGACGTGTTCCTAACCGGCAATAAGCAGAAAAGTAAGGAGAGAACAAAGGATGAAGCCTATCTACCTGGACTACAACGCAACTACACCTCTCGATCCGGTTGTAGTCGAAACCATGCGCCCTTACCTGGAGGGGTACTTCGGCAACCCTTCGAGTACGCACTGGTACGGTGTACAGGCCAAGCTGGCGGTTGAAAAAGCCCGCAAGCAGGTAGCGGAACTTCTGAACTGCGGTGCCGATGAGATTATATTCACCAGTGGTGGCAGCGAGTCAAACAACTATGCCATCAAGGGCGTGGTGTTCGCCAATCGTGATAAAGGCAATCACATAATTACATCCTCAATTGAACATCCTGCAGTCTCCGAAGTCTGCCAATATCTCGAGCATCACGGTTTTCAAGTTACCTACATTGCGGTGGATGAATATGGTGTGGTGGATTTGGAAGCTCTGGAGAATGCTATTTCACCCCAGACTATCTTGGTGACCATCATGCACGCCAATAACGAGGTCGGAACCATCCAGCCGATTGCGGAAATTTCAAGGATTGCGAAAAAACATGGTGTTCTTATACACACGGACGCAGCCCAGTCTGTGGGAAAGATTCCAACTGATGTGAAAGAACTGGGAGTAGATCTGCTGACGGTGGCAGGTCATAAGCTATATGCGCCAAAAGGTATTGGAGCGTTGTACATCCGACAAGGTGTAAAACTCGAAAAGTTGGTGCATGGAGCAGACCATGAGCAGAATCTGCGTGCGGGAACGGAAAATGTTTTAGAGATCGTCGGATTAGGCAAGGCGTGCGAGATTGCCAAGCAGGGCATAGAGAAAAACATGGCTCACATGCAGAAAATGCGCGACCAGTTGTATAATGGATTAAGAAAGAGCTTCCCTGCGGTCAAACTTAATGGTCACCCCGAGCAGCGTCTCCCAAATACGCTCAGTTTGAGTTTCCCTAACATTGAAGCCAATATGATACTTGATGAATTAGACAGCGTGGCTGCGTCAGCGGGTGCGGCCTGTCATTCCGATTCCATCGATATCTCGCCAACTTTGGCTGCTATGGCTATACCTGATGAATATGCCATGGGTACGATTAGGTTCTCTACTGGCAGATTTACAACTGAAGACGAAATTGAGCGTGCAATCGATTTCGTATCTAAAGCAGTAACGCGGCTGCAACCGACTGAGGATGGGATAGCACAGGCGAGCCTGGATTTCAGAGATATAAAGCTGACTCATTTCACGCAGGGTTTAGGCTGTGCCTGTAAGCTGAGACCACAGGCGCTGGAGAGGGTTTTGGCTGACCTGCCTGTGCCGGATGACGCGCAAGTTTTGATCGGTCTTGATAATTCCGATGATGCGGCGGTCTACAAACTTCAGGACGATACTGCCATAGTGCAAACGGTGGATTTCTTTACGCCAATTGTTGATGACCCATATCATTTTGGCGCTATTGCTGCCGCTAACGCATTTAGTGATATTTACGCTATGGGTGGAAAGCCACTTTTTGCCCTAAACATTGTTGGCTTTCCTTCAAATCGTTTGCCAATGGAAATTTTGAGAGAAATTTTGAGAGGGGCACAGGATAAGGCAGAGGAAGCTGGGGTCAGTATCGTTGGTGGTCATACAGTGGACGACGCCGAACCTAAATTTGGCTTGGCGGTAACAGGCTTGATTCATCCTGAAAAGATCCTGAGCAACGCAACCGCCAAACCAGGAGATGTGCTAATACTGACAAAACCACTCGGCTTAGGTATTCTTACCACTGCGATTAAACGCGGCATGGTCGACGAGAAAACAGTAAAAGAAGCGATCGGGATCATGAGCACGCTTAACCGCAAGGCAGCTCACACAATGTCCGAATTTAAGGTCAACGCTTGCACTGATATTACCGGTTTCGGCTTGCTGGGTCATCTCAAAGAAATGGTCAAGGCTAGTAGGGTCGATGCAGAAGTATATGCAGAAAAAGTGTCCGTGATCAAGAAAGCAAAAGACCTCATCACGGCTAACGTAATCCCCGGTGGCACGCTCAACAATTTGGATTATGTCTCCGACTGTGTAGAATGGCCACAGGAAATATCAAGGACCATGAAAATCATACTGTGTGACGCACAAACCTCTGGCGGATTATTGATATCAATTCCCTCTAATGCTGGTACAAAATTAGAGCAGGCGCTGCGTGCCAACGACATTGATAGCGCCAGCATTATTGGTCAGATAACTTCAGTAGGTGACGGAAAGATCGTTGTTCGATAAGACTGAAGACGGGATGGCAAGTTCAGAAATGGGTTGGACCTGACACCCAACCTGCCCCTTATGGTAAACATTAAGACTCTGGCTTTCTTTATGCCCAAACGGGACACATTTATGATAATCGCTCTAAATGTGTTCATCTATGAAAATAATAGCTATAGAAGATTTACTGTAAACTACCAATAGTGCATTGTATATTGTCATAGTGCATCGAAAAGCTGTTATACTATTATCGCGTCAACCACTTCGTCCTAATGGTCGCACAGCTTGGATCCAACGAACGGTTGAAGCTGTACAGTGGGTTCGCAATCAAAATCTGAGCTTGGTGACATCGATTGGGATGCAAACGTGGGAGTTCCTGACAGCTCTGGCGGCTGAGTTTTACCTTAAACAGGAAGTGCTTATTCCGGTTATCGATGAGCAATCATTCCATCAGGATATAGAATGGACTAAAGAGCAATTTTCGCTCAAAGTGGATCGCACAAGTTTCATGCCTGTGTTCCCATTGGACAATGATAAGCCAAGGGATCTGCCAGTGCGTCGTGATAGAGCTGCTGTTGAAATAGCTGATGTAGTAATACCTGTATCTATCAAACCTCGAGGCAATATGGAGCGACTCGTTGAGGAGGCTCTCACATCCGGCAAGGAGATAAATTCCACTTTTGCTGCGACATATAAGCCTCGAGCTGACAGGTTGAAATATGAAATTGACCGTCACAATCTCAACCCGGAAATTGATACTATCGGTAACAGATATTTAATTCACTGGACCCGATCATCAAATGGAGTCTGGCCTGATGAACGACAGATTAAATACTGGCGGGCTGTTCTAAATTCGAAGGAGTACCCACGAGGTGCTTTATATACACTGCAACACATTCTATCCACAAAGACTATCATAGGCTCAACACGCCACATGCCCGGTAAAATTGCTTCTGTTTCGTTCTCTGGTCTGGTCCTGCGTGAGGCTTTGACACTGATGCGATGGCGCACCCGATATCACGAAATGTCTTTCGAGCCGTATGGTATCGGACTTGAAAGGGGTTATGCTCTCACTAATGGAGTAGCGAAAGTGAAATACGTTGACTCACTTTCACAACCGGAACAGCAAACTCCAGATTTCTGGTGTTACCAGTCGCAGGGCCGAAAGGCTGATTGGCGCTCTGAAGAGGAATACCGTTTTCGAGGGAATTTCGATCTTGGCTCAGTCCCCTCGAGTAAGATGATAGTATTCTGCTATCGATCTGACGAAGCTGCTTTTCTGGAATCTACAACTGGTATTAAAACAATATCAATCCTTAACGAATGATTTCCAAACAGATAGATCAATATTCCTGCCAATGGTAGTCAGCGGAGACCAGTAGGGCTACAAGTGTCCAAGAGAGGACAAGCGATGTCCCACCGTAGCTGACAAATGGCAAGGCGAGCCCGGTTACGGGCATAAAACCAAGTGTCATTCCCACATTGACTAGAAACTGGAATATCAAAATAGAAGCTGCTCCGAAAGCGACAAAAGAGGTAAAGCGTGAGCGGCAACGAGCTGCAATCCGAACTGCCCTATAGAGAATGAAAGCAAAAAGAAAAATGACAATTAGAGCGCCCCACAATCCAAGTTCTTCCCCAAGTACGGAGAATACGAAATCTGTGTGGCGTTCCGGTAGGAAATCAAGTCGTGTTTGCGAACCACCAAGAAATCCCTTGCCCGTGATACCTCCGGATCCAATAGCTATTTTGGATTGGATGATTTGGTAGCCAGCCCCACGCGGATCGTGACCAGGGTCCAGAAAGGACAGTATTCGCAGTTTTTGGTAATCAGCTAGACGGTTCCATAGAAAAGGTGTGACGATTCCAAAGGCCAAGTTGGCCACAACGGCAGTAATTCCAAACAGCATACCAGGACGAAGCAGAAACAGGATAGTCAGCAAAACTGCAATATAAGCAGCCCACGCAATCCAGTGACTGGCAGCGACAAGGGATACCAGAGGCGAGATAATCAGAAACAGATGAAGCAGCGATAAGCCGGACCAGAACCACAAGGCCAGAAGAATAACCGGGAAAACCAATGAGGTCCCCAAATCAGGTTGTTTCAGAATAAGCGCCGTCGGGATTATCGTTAACATAAATGACAGCGCCAGCCTTTGTTTAGAAGCTGTACCCAGTTTTGTATAAGCAAAAAATCGAGCCAGTGCGAAAATGAGGGTAAGCTTGGCGATATCCGATGGAGCCAGGTTAATCGGTCCAAACGAAAACCAGCGTGAGGCTCCCATACGAGAAGATCCAATAAACAGCACAGCAACCAAAGCACACAGAGTAACACCAAACAGCATGTAAGCAGTAACATCAAACAAGCGCATAGGGAGATGGATTACGGATACAAAGATAATTATTGCAATGAATAACCAAATTAACTGACGTTCGTAGTATGTTCTTGCAAACTCAGAATCGGCATGATACTGAGCGGATAGAATCAGGAGTACGCCAATCAAGGATAAAATCAACGCTGCCCCGATAAGTTTCCAATCAAGATCACGGTAGTTGAGCATTAGTCGTTATCCCCTGTCGATTTCATAGTAATATCATTAACACGTATCCGCCTTTGCATGAACGACTCAATGATCTGACCTACCACAGGCGCTGCGACATCGGAACCGTGACCGGCATTTTCCACCAAAGCACAAACGACTATCTCCGGAGCATCAAAAGGGGCAACACCCACAAACCAGGAGTGGTCCTCGCCATGTGGATTCTGAGCAGTTCCAGTCTTGCCGCCGATTGAGTATTGATTAGATCGCAGACTGCGGGCGGTACCGTGTTCTCCCTCGACAACCAGTCGCATCCCCTCGCACAGCACTTCAAGTGTTGATGGAGAGAACGGTAACCTGAAAGAGATCTCGGGCAAAATAGTTGTTTCGTTTCCATCAGCCCACAATATCTTCCTGACAAGACTGGGACGGTACACTATCCCTTCGTTGACTAACCCGCAGTAGAACTGAACAAGTTGAAGTAACGTAACCAGTACCTCTCCTTGACCGATAGAGTTGTTTAGCACCAAAGCCCTGGTCCACTTGTTAGGGCCATATCTTTCATCGTAATAGGTGCTGTTGGGATTGAGGCCACCCTCTTCGCCGGGCAGATCAATGCCAGTCGGTTGACCAAAACCACAGAGGCCATAGTACCGTGAAAGCAGATCAACACCCATTTTTAGACCAAGTTGGTACATGTATATATCGCAAGAACGCTCCAGAGCATGAACAGCGATAAGTCGTCCATGTCCGTTGGATTTCCAGCAGTGGAAAACGCGATTGCCAAACTTAAAACCACCAAGACAAGGCTGTAATGTTGACGAAGGAGTTATTAGTCCCTCTTCGAGAGCTGCACCTACTGTAACGAATTTCACAGTCGACCCGGGCGGATAAAGCCCTTTAAGGGGCCTGTTCAACAGCGGATGGGTTTCGCTGGAAGAGATGTCCTGCCAGACGGACTCGGGAATGACGGAAGAAAAGATGTTGGCATCATAACTGGGATAGGAAGCCATCGCCAGTATTTCGCCCGTCTTGGGGTCTGCTGCCACGATAGCTCCGCAACAGAAAGTATCCAAAGCATCGCTGCACGCCTGCTGGAGGTCCAGATCAATTGACAGAACCAAATCTGCACCGGATACGGCCGGTATTTCCGGACGGTCTTCATAACTGCCCAGGATTTGCCCAGAGGCAGTTACTTCAATATAAGCAGTTCCTTCGTGTCCTCGAAGCTGGGTGTCGTATTGTTTCTCTATCCCTTTTTTCCCAATCATGCTGCCCAAACGAAGTTCAGGGTTTTGCTGACGCTTGAGGTCCGCACGAGATACTTCTCCAACATAGCCAGTGAAAGTCTCTGATCCTAATCCCACCGGATAACGACGAACCTGTTCAATCTGATAGGTTACACCCGGGAACCGGAAGCTTTGTTCTTCAAGCACAGCGATCGTTTCAAAAAACGCATCACGCTTCACCGGTGCTGGTTGATACCTATTGACAAGGTTCTTTCTGATACGCCTTCTGATTTCCAAGGTATCAAGCTTAAGCAGCTGGGCAACATTCTTAAGCGTAACTCCCTTGACCTGTTCCGCTGGTACCACCGAGATTGTGTACGAAGGGCGACTGTCTATGATGCGTCGGTTCTCACGGTCGTAGACTACTCCGCGACGGGGCGTAATCGGCACAACTCTAATGTGATTGTTTTCGGATTGAGCAGCCAATTGCTGGTGGTTGATAATCTGTAGTTTCACCAGACCCCCCACAAGAAAAATAACGATCGCAGCTATGACTGCCAACGCAGTTTTTTCTCTCTGACCTGATGTGAGTTGAAGTTTGCTCATGGCAGATTTAGAAGACAGATCTTATCTTCTGAAAAGTAAGGCGTCCCTCTCTGGCTAAGAAATATATCCAAGCTAAAAGGGTGGTGTATATCGCTCCCGGTAGAGCAATAACGAAGAGCAGATAGAAAAACTCAGACCTATTCGCAACCAAGATCAAGGCAGCATTGTGCAAAAACACTCCGGTTAAAACCAGAAGAAGTTTTGAGTATAACGATTCAAGATTGAGACGTTCTCTGGTGTGGAAGGCAATAAACCCCAGAAGAGCAGTCATTAAAGCACATGTCCCCATTAATTCGGGATGTCCCGCTAATGTTACAAGACCGGCGATAAAACCAAACCACAGCGAGGTGGTCTCTGATTTGCTTATTGCAACCGCCATTGTTATAAATGCTGTCAAATTGATGCCAATACTATAAACGCAAATTAGATCATTCAAAATGACCGTGTGCAATGCAATCAATGCAAGATAAACAATATAGGGTATTAACTTCATGGCCGGTTTTCAGCCTCCAACACAAACAACTCTTCAATTGAATGGAAATTTGCAGTTGGCTCTATAATTATTCGGCAAAACGGTTCTTCCTCATTGTGCTCTACGGACGTGACCAGTCCCACTGTCAAACCTGCAGGGTATACTCCCCCCAGACCGGATGAGAGAACTGTATCGCCGACTTTTACAGATCCGTGTAAGGGGAAGTTGTCAAGAATCATCCCTTCATCGACAACATACTTAACAATACCCATCTCCCTGCTGGAGGCTATCCTGGCTGCGATTCTATTAGTTGGGTCAGTAAGAAATTGCACCGTAGCGAAATCGGGCGTAACCGAAGAAATACGTCCTATCAGACCATCCTGATTGATGACTGGTTGGTTGAGTTGAATCATGTTATAGCTACCCCGATTGATAATGGCGGCAACTGGTGTCTGATAGCCTGAAACCGAAATCACCTCAGCTGGCATCAAGCGATAGCCTGGAGGTTGTTCAAAGCCAAGGGCACTGCGAAGACGTTCGTTTTCACGCAAAGCCTCAGAAAACAACGATATCTTTAGAGATGCTTCAGTCAGTGACTCCCGCAATTGCGCATTGGCAGATGCTTGAGAGGCTAACATTTCATAAGAACTCCTAACCTTAAAAAAGGGGTAATACAACCCGGTCAGGATTGACTGGCTGATGAAACTACCAATAGCGGAAGGACCGAAAACTAAACCAATGGAAAGGACAATTACAGCTCCGATATTGAAGTTTCGCCAGTGATGGGAAAACTGAGTCGAAATCCAGCTCATTCTTTGGTTTCCCTGCCTGAGAGTCTGGTTAGTCTACGTTATCAATCAGCGTTAGGACATCACCCGGCGATGTTGCCTCAAGCAGTTTAGTGCGGTTCTCTTCGGATTTCATAAGAAAAGATAACCGAGCCATCACGTTTAAATGTGCCCCTATGGCATCCTCGGGAGCTGCGATTAGGTAGAATAGATGCACCTTCTTATGATCCATGGCATCGAAATCAATTCCTTCCTCACTACGTCCGAAAGCTATAATAATTCCCTTGACCGATTTGGTCTTAGCATGGGGAAAAGCTACTCCGTAACCCACACCGGTAGTAACAAGGTTCTCGCGTTCTCGTACATCTTCAAGCAACTGCTTTGCATCTTTAATCATTGCGGAGGAAGACGCCAGTTCCACCATCTCATTTAATAGATCATCTTTGGTCTTAGCCTTAAGGTTGAACTTGACCAGAGTCTCATCACAGAACTTAGAGAGTTTCATAGATACTACCTTTTTTATAGAGCCCGTGCCTCATCCAGAAGCAGTACAGGGATATTATCAACAATACTAAACTCCAGTTTGCAGGTGTTACAAACGAGACTCTTTCTTTTTTCCTCGTTCACTAACTTCCCTCGACACTTAGGGCAAACCAGTTTATCCAACAGTTTCTCCGAAATTGCCATACCTATCTACTCCCTCAGTCTTGGAACACCCCAATATGTCTGTACTTCTTCAATCTATCAAGCAGCAACTCATCAGTCGACTTAAGGCTTAGTTCCTGTAAGGTTTCCTGAATAGCTTTTTTGACTAATTTTGCGGCTGCTTCTGGATCGCAATGAGCGCCACGTGAAGGTTCGGGTATAATGGAATCTACGATTTTTAACTTGATAAGGTCGTCAGAAGTTGGCCTGAGAGCCTCAGCTGCCTCTGGCGCTTTGGCAGCATCGCGCCACAAGATAGCAGCACAGCCTTCTGGTGAAATCACTGAGTACCATGCATATTCCAGTATCATTATACGATCGCCAACACCAACCCCAAGTGCTCCGCCTGAAGCTCCCTCACCAATGATGACAACAACGATTGGAACACGCAGACGCGACATCTCCCGGATGTTATATGCGATTGCCTCTGCCTGACCTCTTTCTTCGGCCCCAATACCAGGGAATGCTCCGGGGGTATCCACCAGCACAACGATGGGAACCTGGAATTTTTCAGCCAATTGGAACAAGCGCAAAGCCTTGCGATAACCCTCAGGGTGCGCCATGCCAAAATTTCTAATTACTTTCTGTTTGGTATCCCGACCCTTCTGTTGCCCGACTATCATGACAGGTTCGTCATCAAGCCAGGCAAACCCACCAACCATCGCCTTGTCATCTGCAAAAAAACGATCGCCGTGCAACTCAATGAATCCGGTTGTCATTAACTTGATATAGTCAAGCGTATAAGGGCGTTTTGGGTGACGCGACAGTTGCACTTTCTGCCAGCGAGTAAGATTAGAGTAGGTCTTTTCTCGTAGCTTCTCAAGCTTTTTCTCCAGAGAAACTATTTCGCCGGAAAGCTCGATGTTTTCTCCAACAGCAAAGTCCTTCATGTCGGAGATCTTCTGTTCCAATTCAAAGATTGGGCGTTCAAACTCAAGAAAAGGGCGATCGCTCATATTTTACCAACAATACCTTTCATTGCTATCTCAATCACTCGGGCAAGCGGAGGGCGCCTTCCCCGATAATAACTGCAAGGTTAAAAGATATACAATAGTATCAGAAACTCAACCAAAAAAAGGAAGACTGTCAAGGCAAAGTAGAAATGTCCTGTTTTTAGCAAGATAGAAATGTCCTGTTTTGTTGATTGAATCATGTTCTTTCATACAATTGATTTCAAGTTCTGTGATCTCATCGAGGTGACACCTTCTCCATGGATGATGCTTGGCCGGGATTGGGGGCTTTTTGTGTTCCCGGAGCCTTGCAGACGGAGCCGCTTTTTGCGTTCCCGGAGCCTTGCAGACGGAGCCGCTTTTTGCGGTCTTTCTGATATCTCTCTGTACTTCAGACTAACACCATCACGACAAATATGTAAAGAGCCATTAAGCCTCTCTTCCACGACTACCTTACGAGACATAACCTTTTCCTTGAGTTGGTAGAGCTTGCCGTTGTGAGCAATAGTATTGTCGTTTCTCACCGTGCGGTTGGTTCTGATACAGAAAGATCGATCCAGATTGAAGTATCGCCGGGGCTTGACATGGATATCGGCCTTGTTTGCCGGAGTGACCCGGAACCTCTGGTTGTACACGGGTAAATACTCCCCGAGAAAGACGTTGGCTTCCTCCTTGGTTTTTATTCCCTTTAATCGCATCTCTTTCACCAGCCGATCCTGGAGCGCCCCAAACAACCGCTCAATGCGGCCATTGGCTTGAGGCGAATGAGCATGTATCAATACTGCCATAAAGACAGTTAACTGCCATACGTGCAGATAGCTAATGTCTTTATGGCAGTATATGTGAGCCATATTGACGGTCTCGCACTGGGACTTAATCGTTATATTTAACTAACACATTGCTAATAAATATGTTACGAGGTTTGGCACGCTGTTTGATATAACTTAAGCCGGATGGTAATTAAAAATGGAAACAAAAAAACAAAAAAAACAAGGAGAATTAAAATGAGACACTTAGTTGTAACACCAAATCGGATCGCCAGCGACATCGACAGTTTGTTAAACAGCTTTTTTAACGTCCCTTCTCGGGAGAACTACTTGGATGCTGATTTCATGCCACGCGTTAATATCGAAGAGACCAAAGATAACGTTTCTTTAACCTTCGAATTGCCGGGTATGGAAAAGGACAACATCAAGATTATGGTCAAAGATGATGTCCTGACAGTTGCCGGTGAGCGGAAATCGTTTGATGAACAGAAGGACGATGCCTTTGTTCGTCGTGAAATCTATAGTGGCAAATTCAGTCGTTCTTTCACTTTGCCGGATACGATAGACCCCGATGCCGTCAGTGCTGATTACAAAAACGGTCTGTTACTTGTGAAACTCGGGAAGAAAGAAGAGGTCAAACCTCGCGAGATTGAGGTTAAGGTCAGCTAAACCTGAGTCATCATTGTAACGCCGGTATATTCCGGCTAATCATTTTGCCTACGGAAAGCCGGCCGCAATCGACCGGCTTTCTTACAAGAAAAGAAAAAAGAAGGGAAATAAGATTATGAGCAAAATAATTGGAATTGATTTAGGAACCACCAACAGTGTGATAGCTATGATAGAAGGAAATGATCCTGTTGTTATTACCAATGCTGAAGGTGGTCGCACGACTCCATCAGTGGTTGCGGTCGATAAAAGCGGCGAGCGACTGGTTGGAACTGTTGCTCGCCGTCAAGCTGTGACTAATCCACTTAATACGGTCTTCTCTGTAAAGCGACTTATTGGACGCAAGTTTGACGAGGTAAAACAGGAGATCAGTAACTATCCGTACAAGGTTTCCTCCAATGGTAAAGGTGAACCTGTCATTGAAATGAACGGCAAGCAATATGCCCCTGCACAGATTTCAGCAATGGTGCTAACCAAGATGAAAAAGACAGCCGAGGATTATCTGGGGTATTCTATCAAAGAGGCTGTCATTACCGTGCCGGCTTATTTCAATGATAGCCAACGTCAAGCCACGAAAGATGCCGGCCGGATAGCAGGCCTTGATGTTAAGAGAATCATAAATGAACCAACCGCGGCTGCCCTGGCTTATGGGCTTGATAAGAAAAAGACCGGCAAGGTGGCTGTATATGATCTCGGTGGCGGTACGTTTGACATCTCCATTCTGGAACTTGGCGACGGTGTATTCGAGGTTCTCTCTACTAACGGCGACACACATTTAGGCGGCGATGATTTCGACAAGCGCATTATCGATTGGCTGGTTGATGAGTTCAAAAAATCTGAGGGGATAGATCTGTCTCAGGATCCGATGGCGCTCCAGCGTTTGAAAGAAGCGGCGGAGAAAGCTAAGATTGAACTCAGTTCAACAGTGCAGACTCAGATCAATCTTCCGTTTGTAACGGCTGATCAGTCTGGACCGAAGCATCTTAACTTAACACTCACCCGGGCAAAGTTCGAGCAGTTGGTGGATGATCTCCTGCAACGTTCTATGAATCCGGTTCAGAAAGCAATTGATGATGCCGGTATTAAGATAAATCAGATTGATGATGTCATTTTGGTAGGCGGAATGACTCGGATGCCTCGTGTCCAGGAACTGGTTAAGAAATTCTTTGGTCGCGAACCCAACAAATCTGTCAATCCGGATGAAGTAGTTGCGATCGGCGCTGCAATTCAGGGTGGGGTGCTCAGCGGTGATGTTGATGATCTTGTTTTACTTGATGTTACTCCTTTATCGCTCGGTATCGAAACTCTGGGTGGAGTGACGACTCGTCTAATTGATCGCAACACTACTATTCCCACGAAGAAGTCGCAGATATTTTCGACTGCTGGTGATAATCAACCGCAAGTTGATATTCATGTTCTTCAGGGTGAACGTGAAATGGCTATCGACAACAAAACCATCGGTCGCTTTGTGCTTGATGGTATCCCACCTGCACCTCGAGGGATACCTCAGATTGAGGTTGCGTTTGATATCGACGCCAATGGTATTCTCAATGTGTCTGCTAAGGATATGGCCACTGGCAAGGAGCAGAATATTCGTATTGAGGCTTCATCAGGTCTAAGTGAGCAGGAAATCGACCGGATGGTCAATGATGCCAAAACACACGAATCCGAGGACAAAGAGAAAAAGCGCAGCATTGATGCTCGCAACCAGGCCGATGCAGCTGTGTTCCAATCAGAAAAGCAGTTGCGGGAGTTTGGTGACAAGCTGAGCGCTGATTCCAAAACTCGAATTGAAACGGCTATGGAACGTGTGAAAGAAGCTCTAAAAGGCAATAATGTCGATGAAATGACCTCGGCATCTGAGGCGCTGCAACAGACTTGGCAGACAGCATCAGCCGAGATGTATCAGAATGCATCAGGCGCTGAGACCAATGCTGGTGGTTCCAATGGAAGCAGTCAGTCCTATGGAACAAGCGATAATTCTGATACTGTCGATGCTGAGTTTGAGGAAGTGAAATAGGCAACGGTTGTAGGTCAGGGGCCTTGCGATTCTGACAATTGCGTCAGGTTGTAGGCAACCTGACCTACGAGATTACCCCGGGAATGCGAATCCCGCAACCGTGTAGGAGGCGGCTAAGAGATTACCCCGGGAATGCGAATCCCGCAACCGCGTAGGAGGCGGCTAAGAGATTACCCAGGGAATGCGAATCCCGCAACCGCGTAGGAGGCGGCTAAGAGATTACCCAGGGAA
>QNAG01000031.1 GCA_003641415.1 Candidatus Zixiibacteriota bacterium
CATGATGGTTACATGATTATGTCTCTGATGCCCTTTCATCACCTGGGACGGGATAATGGAAGGCTAATGGTTATTAACCAGGAAACCCATGATGGGCAGATGGCAGTAGCCGAAGCCCGACAAATGTACCATGCCGATCTTAAATCAGCCCTGCTTATACCGATTGTTACCAAGGGAAAAGTTCACGGTATCATATCGATAGCCGACAGACGGCGGAGAGAACGTTTCCAGTACACTACCAATAATGTTCTTTTTGCCTCGTCAATAGCAGCGACTCTCGCTTTAGCTTCGACTTCCTATGAGTTGTCAGAAACTGTACCGGTTGAACAGGAACATCTTGAAAGAGAATCGAATGTGACAAACATGCGGAACTCCATCAAGTCATCGCTATCCGGTATTATCGGATCAGTTGAGATGATACGGTCACAGCAAACCACACCAGACGAAAAAATGAACCGCTATCTGTCACTAATAGATCGCTCAATTGGGAATATTCAATCTGCAGTGGTTGACGACTCTCCAGAGACGGTAGAAATGGCGCTTTGAATCTGGACGTAACTTTGAAATTAGCTGCATCAAATTGAAGAGCTGAATAAAAAATCGCTGACAACAATTGACGCAAGGTAAGTGGGGGTTGAAGTTGATATGCACATGAATGTCTCGAGCAAACTGATAAATAAATACTACAGGGCAAGAGCCAACAGCAAATTCGCCGGAGTCGTTACCCAGATTGACGCATCAGTACAGATTATAGCTCGGATGCTTGATGCAGATTTCGTTGGGGCATTCTATTATGAGCGTACAACCAGAAAACTAATCCCGATATCTTACCAACACGGACACCATCTTTCGATAAGAAATCTTGGAGCTCTGGCAGATTTCTGGGCTGACATTGATATCGACAACCTGCCAGTTGAACCGGATATGATCGATTTTGATAATGAGAAATTCCGAGATACGTCAATTCAGGATCAGTTTGGAACCGAGAATAGTTTTGCCTGTTGTTATCGTTATCCGTACTATCTTGATGGAGGACTTCGACTGGTCTGCACCGCTTACTGGTATGAACATCCTGAACCGGTATCGCTGGAATTCCTCCATCTTCTCGACTTAACTTGCAAGATCATCTCGGCGGCAATGACTGTTGCTGACGAATTAATGCAGGTTGAAAACTACTCTGTTAGACTGTCACAATTATTACCCGTGTTTGAAATACCTTTGGATGATCTCCCCTATGAGGAACTACTTGACTTGGTTACCCAGCGCATAAATGACCTTGTTCCCGGAGCGGAGATACTCCTGATGCAGAGAGATTGCAACACTGGCACTTTTACACTGGAGAAACATCTCAACTGCGACCAACCATCGATTGAAGAAATCAAGATCCTTACTGAGCGCGTTAAGCCGTTGCTATGGCCGGACCTTCCCGATGATACTGTTAGATACAGATGTCGGGATATGGACCAGACAGAAGGTCCTAATTGGGCAGGGGCTGTTATGCTGGAGCTGGCTCCGGTTGAGAATATGCAATATGTTGTATTGGTTACTCCGCCTGAGGAAAACAAACTCAACACCAATGATCGCGAGCTGCTATCCGTATTTGCAGTTTTCGCCCAAACTGTTCTGCGTAATGTCCTTCTGGTAAAACGTCTGGAAAAGACAAACCTTCTACTAGAGGAGTCATCCCAACGGTTAGCAGAGGTTGAAACCACAGCCGCTCTGGCTGACATGACCTCCGGCCTGGCGCACGATTTCAATAATATATTCGGCGGTCTTGTCGGACGGGTCCAACTGATGAAATTGCGCACTCAGAATAAAACACAACTTGCAGAATTGGAAAAAATTGAACACCTGATAATGGAAGGTGCTGAGTCGGTTCGACGAATTCAGGAGTTCACTACCTGCACTAAACTTAAGGAATTGCAGCCGGTAGATTTATGTCAAATGCTGGACGATGTAACTGAGAAAGAGAGAGTCCCCTGGCAGAAAGAAGCGGAAGATCGGAGCGTTGAAGTTGTTATAAAGCGCTTGCTCGATCAGGCCGTAGTTATGGGTAACCACGATGATCTCATCGCAGTGATTGATAAACTGATTGATAACGCTGTGGGGGTTTCTCCGAAAGGTTCCACTGTGAAGGTGGAACTGTCGGGTACCGAAGAGAACATTACTCTAACTGTCAGCGACGAAGGGCCGGGGATTCCCGAGGAATTACGAACCAGGATATTCTATCCCTTCTATACTACCAAGCAGGAACGGGGTGCTGGTTTGGGGCTGGCTGTGGTTTATGGCATCATTGGCCGCCATAGCGGTAAAGTCTGGGTAGAGTCACGCGAGTCCGGCGGAGCCGTATTCAAAGTGACCCTCAATAGAGCTGAAGGGAAAATACCCGATGTTACCCGGGAGCTTACAGACGAAAAAGGCTCTGACTGCCTGCGCATACTTGTCGTTGATGATGATACTGAAGTTCGTGAAGTACTTAAAGATACCCTTGCGATAGACGGACACGAACCGGTTGCGTGTAATGACGGATTTGCAGCTCTGGAGGAGATCGAAAAGCGGAAATTCGATATGATGATTACCGATCTCGGGATGCCGGGCATGTCCGGTCTTGAACTTGCCGGGGCAGTGCATGAGCGGTTCCCCGATATGCCAATTGCGATGGTAACCGGCTGGGGAACACAACTAAACGAAGACGAAGTCGCACTCAATGGAATCAAATCTGTTCTTTCAAAACCTTTCCACCTGAAGGACATCAGAACACTGGTAAACAATCTGGCTGTGAAAGCCTAGCCTTCTACAATTTTCCAAATAGCAGGCTCCTTCCATCATCCTGCTTGTCAGATCAGCGAAATAGATATAAATTATATTTATGCCGGCTAATCTGCCACCGCAGTACTATGAGCTTGAGAGAGAATTCCGAGCCGAAAAAGACCCGCGCGAAAAACTGCGCCTGGCTCAGGAACTCCTGCGCACGATGCCCAAACACAAGGGCACCAGTCATCTTCAAGCTGACATGAAAACCAAAATCGCCAAGCTCCGGCGGGAGATTGAAGGCGGTGGAAGCAAACATGGGTCGAGGCAAGCAACAGCCCGGGATTTCATTGAGAAAGAAGGCGCGGGACAAGCTATTCTTATCGGTCCGCCCAACAGCGGTAAATCATCATTGTTGGATTCGCTGACAGCGGCTAAACCACTCGTTGCCGACTTTCCTTACTCGACTCGTGAACCGCTTACAGGCATGATGATGTTCGAGACTGTCCAATTGCAGTTGATAGACACCCCACCGATATCATCGGAGTTGTACGAGAACTATATGTCAGGTTTGATTAGAAACACTGATATAGTGATATTGGTATGCGATTTGGAAGCGGCCAGTATGCTCGATGATATAAAATACATAGTGTCCAAACTCGAAGAGAAACGTATCATTCTTCAACCAGAAGTTATTGGAGAACTCGAAGATCCACGTTTTTGCTACAAGAAAACAATCCTGTGCGCCCATAAAACGTACGAGGATGAGGATGGCGTCAAGCGCAAAAAGTTATCGGAGATGTTCCCGGGATATCCTATGGTGTCAACATCAATTATTGATGACGATAGTCTTGACGCTTTCCGAAAATGTTTTTTTGATGCTTTAGATATCATAAGGGTTTATACCAAATCAATCGGTAAGGAAGCCGATTACAAGGATCCCATTATTGTACCGGTAGGCAGCACAATTGAGGATGCTGCTTTAGTGTTACACAAGGACTTCGCAAGTAAATTAAAATTTGCTAAGATATGGGGACAGGGCAAATTCGACGGTCAGAGGGTGCAATCCGATTTCGTGTTACAAGATGGCGATATTATCGAATTTCATATCTGAATATACATTGCCAGTGATTTACATGTTGTTCATCACCTTGAAAAATAAAAAGCCGATTCCCAAAACTCAATGCCACACCATTTTTTAATAACTGGGTGGGCTGGCGGTGCCAAAAAGGAAATTCATATAGTAAACAACATCGGTTATGTTGATTTGACCATCGCCGTTGGCATCAGCTCTTGATCCTTCACCAATAGGTGGTTCTCCACTGAGAGCAACGAAATTCATTAGTAATTCCAGGTCCAGAATGTCAGGTACTCCGTTACCGTCGTAATCACCTTTGATGTATACTGAGCTGCAGTCATAGCTTAACAAAGCAGAGGAATATCCCCTTAAACCGGAAGCATCATTTGCCATGATGTGGAAATGATACCAGTTACCTTCGGTCAGACCGGTTGGAGTCCAAGTGATTGACCAGCCATCAGCGCCATTAAAATCAACCCCTATTGTGGCTCGGCTCACTTCCCAGCTAAGCGGGATGACCGAGACCATTATATCAACCTGATGCCAGGAATCGTTGAGATAAAGACTACTCCACCCACCAATCTTTCGCATCGGAGCTTCATCCATCATTCCGGTAAGTGGGTTCGATATGCGAATCAGATAGGTTCCATCGGGTTGCTTCCAGTCAGTGAATCCATCGACAACGACCCACTGTCCCGGTGTTCCTCCCAGACCCAGAAGGACACCCCGCTGGTAGTTTTCGACCCACCGGCGAAGAGTAAAATACTCGGGATTGCGGAGGTAGTCGAACTTTGCGTCAACATCTTTATCACTAAAATAATCCTTAAGCCCTCTGATGAGGTCTTCATCGTAGGTGCCTATATTGACATCCGTATTCATATAAGCACTGGCCAGTCTGTTGGCCAGAGAATCTACTGTGAGGACATTGTAGCCTTCACTCATAAGATTTTGGTAGCCCCGGTCATACCAGAGTTTGGTAACTATAGCTGCCGCCAGTGGTGCATTGTAGTGAGGTCCGTGTGAGGATGGCCCGGCTGTTGGTATTCCTGCTGAGTAATTATTTTCCGCAAGAATTTGGAAAGCCTGAAAATATTGAACGTTTTCATCAGGGCACGAGAAGAGAAAATTCAGCGAAGAACAAAAACTATCGCCCATTTCAGGTGACACGATTCCGGGGACTGGCGGGGTCGGTTCTAAATAGACAGTGATGGTATCGTACACAACGCGTCCCAGTGTATCAAAAACTGCGGCTCGTAACGTACAAGGACTTTCGGTAAGTCCACCGAAGTCCCAGAATGTGCTAAAGCCATCACCAGCGCCAGTGTAGTTTAATCCATCTCTGAAGGCGGAGGTGCCATCCACATCCTGACCGATAGTTATCCAGTTAAGTCCCGATAAATATTCGAACTGGACATAATCTATTATCGGTGAATCTGAAATAGTTTGTGCCCACAGGGGAACATCACCATAGAGAGTATCATTATCCTGAGGGAAGAGAAAACTAATCTCGGGTAATGGTGCGCCATTACCCGGGATACCGGCAGCGTACAGAACCAATCTTCCCGGGAAATTGTAAAATTGATTATCGGCCATATCTATCCAGCCAATGCTATCATCCCATATATTATAGGTGACACATGTCATCGGTATAGTATCAATAACAACTGCCGGACTGTCGGCGGGATCGAAGATATTACTGATATAAAAACCGGCGAAGAATGGTCCGTTTACTGTAATTGGCGTATCCAGTGGAATCCAGATGTCATAAAGTCCGGTTTCAGGTACTTCAAGAGCATATTCGCTGGAGACTGTCAACAACTCGCCTGGAAAGGGGCAACCGGGAGTGCTAAGATCAACATCTTCCACATCCACAGAAACGTTAAGCGGGGTGGCTCCGAAAAAGTACATGGGCATATTGATCTCTGTAACCGTAAAGGGGTAGGGGGAAGGACATGATGCGGCCGGATCGAGATATCCCTTGTAAAGTTCGGCTCCTGTTACCCAACCGTCAATTCTGTAGTAGATACCGGCGTCATGACGAACAATACATGTGTCGGCTAAAATCAGAGACGGACGAGCACGCAGTTCGGTTTTGTTCAGATCGCCAATTTTAACCAGTTTGGCTTGTCCCCTGGTTTCTGCTGATACCGAGGTAGCAACGAGCAATATTACTATCAAACTAATGACGATCATATAACGTGACATCCTGTTTCTCCTTAGGCGTACTGATTCCAGGCTTTTCTTTGATTATCGAGCGTTTTGAAGTATACTTGATCGAAAAATGAGCATTTTAACAAAGAACTGTGGTATAAAATCGACAGGTCAGTTTTATTTTGAATGGCGAATCTAAACATAAAAATGTATTAAGAAAACCGGATTGGCTGCGTGTGCCCATTTTTGGAGGACAGCAATACGAGCATGTCAACCGAATCCTTAAAGACCTCGAGCTCAATACCGTGTGCCGTGAAGCGAAATGTCCTAACCGGGGAGAGTGCTTCAACCGCGGAACAGCAACCTTCCTGATTCTTGGATCCACCTGTACCAGGAACTGCCGTTTTTGCGATATCAAACACGGAAAACCGTCAGCTCCCGACTCAACTGAACCAGTACGAGTTGCGGAAGCAGCCCGACGGCTAAATCTCAAACATGTAGTTGTTACCTCTGTTACCCGCGACGATCTTGATGATGGAGGGGCACACCTGTTTGCCTCTACTGTCCGTGAAATTCGAAAAGTGATTCCAGAGGCCGGCGTAGAAATACTGACCCCAGATTTCAGAGGTTCAACTGTTGCTCCGTGGACTATCATAGAGTGTCGCCCCGACATTTTTAATCATAATGTTGAAACTGTTCCTCGACTTTACTCAGAGGTTCGACCAGCGGCCGACTACAATCGTTCCCTCAATCTGCTGCGGTTTATTTATGACAAATCCGACATCATTACAAAATCTGGTCTTATGCTTGGCCTCGGAGAAACTCAGGAGGAATTGGTAACGGTATTTAATGACCTGGTTACCGCCGGTGTTTCTATTCTTACTCTTGGGCAATACCTGGCTCCTTCTCGAAATCATATTTCTGTAAAAAGGTATGTTTCCCCTAAGGAATTTTCCGATCTGAAACAACTTGCTATAGAAGCCGGTATTCCCAATGTCGTTTCCGGCCCTCTTGTCCGCTCTTCTTATAGGGCTGAGGAGTTCCTGTCTAAGTTGCATTCTGCCTGAGATCAATCTTTATACATTAAACGTTATGGTTATGGGCTGATTGTCAAGTTCACCGATAACGAGGATAGGTAGATTTTAGGGGAGAAAAGAAATTGAGTTTCGAGGACACAGATGAAGTTTGAATCGGCCCCAACAATCCTCGTTGTCGATGACGAGGAATACATCTGCAACGTGATCGAGGAAGCGTTGTCTTCGGAGAAGTACTCCGTGGTAACGATGCATGATCCCGCCAAAGCTCTGGAGTATCTTCAGGACCATCCTGTGGATTTGGTTTTAAGTGATATAATCATGGGGGATCTTTCAGGAGAAATGATTCTCGAGGCGGTTTTGTCCTCTCAGGATGATGCGGTTGTGATAATGATGACAGCCCATCCGACTGTGCAGACAGCTATTTCGGTACTGAAAAAAGGCGCTTATGATTTCCTCGTGAAACCGTTTAAGCTGGAGCTGCTCAAATCTACAATCCAGCGTGCCCTGGCTCATCAGCAAGTTCTCCGAGATAACGTTCGCCTTCGTGGCCAGGTAGAATTTCTTAAGGTTGCTAATGCCCATACTTCTGGTATTGATATAGATAGTCTTTTGCAGATGGTTGTGGATTCATGTAAAAAAGAACTGGGCGCAATAGCAGTCGGGTTACTTGAGATTGACCCGAAAACAGGGGAGTTGATCAGGCAGGCCTGTGCTATAGATCAGCCTGATCTTGAGTCTCAGGTTCTCAACTTAGATTCCCTGAAAAAATTTACCGGAACCTGGCGCCCCAAACCAGTTATAGATGGTCGGAGAATCAAACAAAGTGGGCAAGCGCTGGTAAGAATTGCAATCTACCAACCTATCTTCATCCGCAGGACCCTGCACGGTGTTATTAGTCTTATAATTGAGTCTCATTTCGGACAGATAACATCAGGACAACTCGATGTTCTCTCTATCCTGACCAACACGGTAGCTTCATCAATTGCCAACCATATACTTTATCAAAACCTTCAGCAATCCTATCTGGAGGCAATACGCGGATTGGCGAACGCAATTGAGGCTCGTGATAAATATACATCAGGACACACTGATAGAGTTTGTATTCTGGCCAAAGAAGTAGCGCGTGGGATGGACTGGGATGAACAACAGATTTACGATTTGATTATGGGATGTACCCTTCACGATATTGGCAAAATCGGTGTCCCGGATAGCATCCTCAACAAATCCAGCGTCCTTACCCAGGATGAAATGAAGAAAATGCAGAGACATCCCGAACTGGGGCTTAGAATAATTCGAGGTATCAGCCTGTTCAAACCTGCTATTCCGTACATTGGCTCTCATCATGAACGCTGGGACGGCTCTGGCTATCCCAAACAGCTTAAGGGGGAAGAAATCCCCCTCGAGGGGCGTTTGTTGGCAGTGGTTGACACATTTGACGCTATCCTATCCGACCGGCCTTATCGTAAAGCTGGTGATATCAATTCAGCGGTGCAAGAACTGCTTAAGTACCGTGGAACACAATTTGACCCGGAAATTGTGAACCTCTTCCTCGGATTAATCAGAAGGGGAGCTATTGATTTTAAGAAGCTTTACGGTCTCGATGAGGCTACCGTAAATCTTGATGAGATTATAGTCAGCGAAAAGGTATCGGTGTAAACGATAGTACCAGGATCACTAATGATGCCACCCCCATCAATAATGCTGTTCTGGACAGAGGGATATTATCATTGAGAGTTGGGGGATGTTTCACTCGAAAGACCAGACCGAAAATGGCAAATACCCACCACATCGGTGACTGAAACCCCAACACAAACAATCCGACCATAGCTACCATCCCCAACCAGTGCTGGCGCCTTCTAACCAGCCCATAAAGAATATGCCCGCCATCAAGTTGTCCAATTGGCAGCAGGTTGATAGCAGTAACCAACATACCGACCCAACCTGCGAAAGCGGCCTCGGTGAGACGGTAGTAGTATCCCTCCGGCGCCAGACCAATCAGCGCCTGGGTGGCGCAACGCATCAGGATAGATTCCCCCTCAAGAGCAAAAGGAAGGTCTTTGATGTCGAAACCAATGACCGGCAGGAAGGTTGATTGCGAAAGTCCATATAACAGCCAAAAAATAGCTACAATCCATCCCGCCAACGGTCCAGCCGCTCCTACCTCAATTAGGTCCCTGCGATTGTAAAAAGGAGATTTAGATTTAATAACCGCCCCAAACGTCCCGATGATATTTGGAGCCGGTATGAAATAAGGCCACGAAGTAATAATATGGCGTCTTCGACTGGCCACAAAATGTCCCATTTCGTGCACCAGCAGGATGGACATCAAAGCCAGAGTAAATTCTATTCCAACGCCATGTTTCAGATCATTGATTGTGCCATTCAAAACCTGCTGGATTGACGGAACTACTCCAAGATTTCGCAAAAAAACAGGCACCACATACATGGAAAAAACTGTAACCAGAAACAAAATTATATTGAGAGGAGGAATTCGTAGCCGACGACGCGGGTCTATATACAGCAATGTCCCGGTCTCTGTTTGCTCTGTCCTGAAGCGATAGCCCGCGGTTCTGAGCCGCTCATCCACAACCTTCAGAGCTTTTGAGTGAGAATCAAACCGAGAGTTCAGACTTAACACCAATTCCTGACCGTGACGGTAGACGGCGTTTACCTCGAACATGTCCTGTACGAGAGCGGTGACAGCGTTGGTGTCTAACTTGTTTTGAACCATAGCACTTTATGATAATATCAATTCGTTCTGCTGTATATAAAAAAAGAGCGAAAGGAAACGCGTCGTGTCAAATTAACTGTCCATGAAAAAGTAAATTCTGGGAGTTCAGGGGGAATTATCATAGCGAGATATTAACTATTGATAGTGTTCGCAAAAGTGACTTGGGCATATTCAAGCTATGTCAAAACAATTCGTAAATAATTAATATATCCTAAGGGTATCACTTCAACTTGCGATGCATTCAAGGCTGTAACTACATCCCTTGTCCCATAAGAGTAAGGGCTTCGTTGCGGGTGGCAGTATTGCGTAACATACCCCGCACTGCTGATGTAACAATCCGGCTGCCTTGTTTTTTGATTCCCCGCATAGTCAGACAAAGATGCTCCGCCTCTACAACCACCAAGATACCCTTACAGTTCAAAGCTTTGAGCATAGAGTCTGCAATCTCAGAAGTCATCCGTTCCTGAACCTGTAAGCGATGCGATAGAATATCAATGACATTGACCATGTTGGAGAATCCGGCCACCTTATCATTTTGCGGGATATAAGCAATGTGCACTTTACCAAAGAACGGCAATAAATGGTGCTCACATAGCGAATAGAACGAGATATCCTTAAGGATTATCATCTCGTCCTTATTGCTGGTAGTGTATTTTCGCAACTCAGTGGCTGGGTCGGAAGCGTAGCCGGCGAGCACTTCTTCAAAATACTCCACCATCCGCTCGGGGGTACGTATCAGACCTTCGCGGGTAAGGTCTTCACCGATCCCTTCGAGAATCAGTCTGACACCTTTTTCGATTTTTGAATGATTGAAACCCATCTTTAAGCTTCCGGTGTAGGGGTTGGAGTCGTTGACTCAACCGATTCAATATCACCAGGCGAACGGCCAATGATTTTATCGACTTCTTTGCTGTCGATGATCTCATTTTCGAGGAGTGCTGCGGCCAGCTTGTGCAAATTGTCGAGATTAGTCGTGAGGACCTTCCGCGCCTCTTCTTCGGCTTTCTCTATCACTTTTCTTACTTCCTCGTCAATCAACTCTGCTGTAGCTTCCGAGTAGTCTTTCTGTTGAGCCATCTCTCTTCCAAGGAAAATGTGTTCTTCAGTACGTCCGAGCGTAACCGGCCCGAGTTTATCCGACATACCCCAGTTGCATACCATTTTCCTGGCGAGTTTGGTAGCGCGTTCCAGATCGTTACCAGCGCCGGTATCCAGCTGGTCAAAGACGATCAATTCGGCTACCCGTCCTCCCATCAGAACAGCCATGGTAGCTTCGAGGTACTCTTTCGAGTGCGTGTGTTTTTCATCTACCGGAAGTGACTGGGTAATACCAAGCGCCATTCCGCGAGGGATGATCGACACTTTGTATATAGGGTCAGCCTTTGGTTGATATTTGGCTACCAGAGTATGCCCGGACTCATGGTAAGCAATAACTTTCTTTTCTTCATCAGTAATGACCAGTGACCTTCTTGCTGAGCCCATCATGACTTTATCTTTGGCTTCCTCGAAATCGTCCATAGTCACGTACTCGTGACCCAAGCGTGCGGCCAATAGCGCAGATTCATTGACCAGATTGGCCAAGTCGGCGCCCGACATACCGGGTGTTCCACGAGCGACCACACTGAGGTCAACATCATCGGCCATCTTGACCTTATGAGCGTGTACCTCGAGTATTCCCTGTCTGCCCCTAACGTCAGGATTGGGTACCACGATCTGACGGTCGAATCGTCCCGGGCGCAGTAGTGCCGGATCGAGTACATCGGGTCGGTTGGTAGCCGCCACAAGAATAACACCTTCATTGGACTCAAAGCCATCCATCTCAACCAGCAATTGATTGAGTGTTTGCTCGCGTTCATCATGTCCGCCGCCGAGACCGGCGCCACGATGACGCCCGACGGCATCAATTTCATCAATAAAGATGATGCATGGAGCATTTTTTTTGCCTTGCTCGAACAGATCTCGAACTCGGCTGGCGCCAACACCGACAAACATCTCGACAAAGTCCGAACCGGACATGGAGAAAAATGGCACACCCGCCTCGCCGGCGATAGCCCTGGCCAGAAGGGTTTTACCTGTTCCCGGTGCTCCTAACAGCAACGCTCCTTTGGGTATTTTACCGCCCAGCTTTTGGAACTTACCTGGCTCTTTAAGGAACTCGATTATCTCCCCCAGTTCTTCTTTGGCCTCGTCGGCTCCGGCTACATCGTCGAATGTAACTTTTGGTCGCTCGTCCGTAACAAGTTTGGCTTTGCTTTTCCCAAATGAGAACAATCCTTTAGGACCGCCTCCTCCCTGCATTTGGCGAATAAAGAATAACCAGATAAAGACTATAATAATCCAGGGAGCGGCGGCTAAAAGATAGGACAAAAACGGGCTTTCCGTGTTAGCTACAATTCGAACACCCTGTTTCTCAAGTCGGTTTACTATCTCATAATTGAAATCAGGAAACGGAATCCGAGTTTTGAACTTAGTGTAGGTTGAACTGCCAGAGCTGGACTCGAATGAACGGGCTTCTTTCAAGACACCTTTAACATCTTGTTCTTTGAAGGCTACCTCTTCAATGTTACTTTCATCGATCTGAGCTATTAGTTCCGAATATGTAATTTCAGCTTGTTCATTGTTAAGACCGTTGATGTACGTCCACCCTACTATCACTATAAGTGCCAGTGCAAGCCAGAAAAGCAATGATCGCCCCTGGTTTTTAAAGCCGCTCGGTTCCTTGGAACGGTCGTCACGATTCTGTCCCGGCCTGTGAGAATCTTTTTTATCAAATATTGACACCAATACTCCGCTGTAGTTTTAGTGTTTTTCCAGATACTTATACAATATATCGGTACCAGTATTCAAAAATATCGTTTCTTCTTCCAGTTTCTTACTTTTCTACTACCCGACCAATAAAGGGGAGATTGCGATATTTTTGAGCGTTGTCAAGACCAAATCCTATCACGAACTCATTTCCGACTGTGAATCCTTTGTACTTGATGTCCAGTTTCCACCGATGGCTGGCAGGTTTGTCGATAAGAGTTGCCACTTCAACTGTCCTGGGTTTCTGCTTGGTTAGTTCCTCGATTAACGAAGCTACTGTCCTTCCCGAATCCACGACACCTTCCACTATCAGTATATTGCGATTCTTGATGGGAGTGTTTATACTACTATCGAAATAGATTTCCTTATCCTGTTTTGTCCCGTTTCGATACGAAGCCGCCGAGATGAAATCAATGTCGAGGGGAAGGTTGATAACTCGCATAAGGTCAGACATAAATACTACACATCCCTTGAGGACCCCTATAAGCAAAGGTGCCCTATCTGCGTAATCCCGGGTAATTTCCTCGCCCAATTCAACAATCCGTTTTGCGATTGTCTTTTGGTCTAAGAGCAATTCAAACGGTTGACGATTGATCTGTTCTTTTTTTAGTACATTCAAGTTTTATAACCTTCCCGGTTCGCTCATCTATTTTCACTCGATCAGCAATTTCAAAACCGACCAGCCACACAATTCCTCGCCGATCACATACTACGGGTACTTCATCGCGGTATACCTTATGAAGCTTTCTATCGCTCAGATAACCATTGACCGTTTTACTGCCAGTCATCCCAAGTGGTCGGAAGCGGTCACCAGCTTGAAAACGTTGCACTACCAAGGGAGGCTCCACTTTATCAGCATCAAGAACAACACTCCGAGATTGCCTGATCCATTTCAGGTCAGATTGGCGGAGTTTTGACGTGCGATAACTAAAATTCAAACATAGTCCTTTCAGACTGACTTTTTTACCGGCTTCCAACTGGCAAACTTCCACACTGGATTCGCGACGAAAAAGAACCATTTTATTTTCTACACGCACTGCCTGGATTTTACCTGAGAGAGAAATCGCTTTATACTTCCTCAAACAAGCTGTATCCAATCGTTCTACAACAGCCTTGTTCGGATTGATTTCAGTCCCGGAAATGGCTGCCAGACAGCGTCTTAACAATCGGCGACGCAACCATTTATCATAACTACACACAGACTCTAAAGCAAGCTCTATTTTACCTCCGGGAGAATATGATACTGATTTTTTCATCGCACGATCGACAATCGGTTCCAGATACTGTTCTTCATGCCACATTATATCCGAAAGGTTAAGTAGCGCTGAATCCACGCCCGGGTTGATATGTTTCCGAATTGACTGCAGAAGTTGGTTGCGGATGAAGTTGCGTCGGATATCCAAATCCTGATTAGTCTGATCAATACAATACTCTAGGGTGTGTTCCTCAAGGTACTGTAATATCTCCCTGCGGTGTATATTTAGAAGAGGGCGCACGATTTTGTCTCTGCGCATAGGCATACCAAGCAAACCAGGGCGCCCCGTCCCTCGAAGGATTCGAAAAAGAATTGTCTCAACCTGGTCGTCTGCATGATGACCCACAGCAATCTTGTCATATCCGTCTTCGGAAGCAACACGGTCGAAGACGCCGTAGCGAAAATCTCGAGCAGTTTCCTCAATGCCTTTCTTGCCTCGATGGGCCAAATCGGGAATATCCTCTCTTACAATCATAAGATCAATTGAAAGCCTGTCACATAACGTCTGGCAAAATTCTTCCTCGATTTTAGCTGCTTCGACTCTGATTCCGTGATTAATATAAACAGCGCCAAGGAGAAGTTTCAGCTCGGAGCTCAGTTGATGGAGCAGGTGAATCAATGCCACTGAGTCCGGGCCTCCCGACAGTCCTACCAAAACGGCATCTCTGGGTGCTATCAGATTATAATCTTTAATGGTCTGTTTGAACTTGTCAATCATATTATGAATAAGATAACAGATAGAATTATAAGAGCGAGTCAAAAAAAACGTTTTGACTATGGAATTATAATCAATTGAGCTTTGATTTGTGTTTTAGTTAAGCTCTTTGCTTAGTTTTTCCAATCCTTCACCAGGACCAATTAGTACGAGAACGTCCCCTGTTTCCAGGATAGTATTCGGTTCGGGTGTAATGGTAATACGGGCATTGCTTTTTTTTATTCCAACGATATTGACGCCATAATTTTGTTTTAACCCTGATTCTGCCAAAGACTTGCCATTGAATACAGAATCCAGCGGAATTACCATCTCTTCAATAGACATGCCGCCATCACCAAGCGTCATGTGCATAAAATCAACCACATTTGGGCGAAGTGATGCCATAGCCATACGCTGACCGCCGAGCACATGTGGAGAAACCACATGATTGGCTCCAGCCCGTACCAATTTCTTCTCTCCATCCTCGAAATCAGCGCGAGCAATTATGTTAAGATCAGCGTTCATATCCCGCGCAGTAAGAGTCAAGTACACATTCTGCGCTTCATCCGGCAAAGTCGAGATGAGTGTTCGAGCTGAATCTATCCCTGCATCACGAAGGACATCATCGTCAGTTGCCATACCTCTGATGTATAGCAAACCTTCGTCTTGAAGGTCTTCAATAGATTTATCGTCGATTTCAATAACTACGAATTTAACCTTCTGTCGTTTGAACTCTGCCGCTACCTGGCGGCCAACCCGTCCGTACCCGGCCAGAATAAAGTGGCCGGAGAGTTTGCGCAATCCTTTCTGCATTTTTCTCCTTCCCAAGAGTGTCCGCAACTGACTCTGAACTACAATCTGTCCAATGGTTGAAGCCATAAAAGCGACGGCTCCCATACCAACCAGGATTAGACATATGACAAACGCCCGCCCCAAAGGATGCAGAGGGGTAACCTCACCAAAGCCAACTGTTGAGAGAGTAATCACTGTCATGTAGAGAGCGTCTATCAATTTCATTTGCTCGAGGAACATAAAACCTATGGTGCCAGATGATAAGAGTACGATGAAAAATAGGATTGCTGTCAATAGCTTTTGGGTTGGTGCAGCCGATTTCTGAGCATGGTAGGCCATAGTTTACATAACTTAGACAAGCTCATCAGGCATTTCCACAAAAAACTGTTGCATCAAAACCTTTTTTAAGATATACATCAATTGCTTTTTGTCCTTGACCAATAGTACGCAATTCCTTACCGATACCTGTCATGATATCCGGTTCTCCAAATAGTTCTTTTTGGCGGCGATTTATGTTATATCACCTGCCGGCAATTTTTTATGCTCTGGTGATAATAACCCTGTCATCTATACCAAATTTAAAGACACCACATATCCAGATCGTAGCCGTTGATAAATTGGCTCATTTCCTTGAATACGCCATTTTTGCGTATCTGACCTTCAGATCAATATCAAATATAAGTTCTCGATTGCGCTTGCGATGGATTGTGTTACTATCTGCACTTTTTCTGTCTTGTTTTGCACTTATAGACGAAATATATCAGCATTTTGTACCAGGTCGCTATTCAGATTTATTAGATTTTGCAACAGATATGGGTGGAGCTTTAGTAGTTCTGCTAATACTTGGAAGACGTCATCATCAAACCCGAGATACCCGCTATTAGAGTAGCTTTACATCGGTTTA
>QNAG01000032.1 GCA_003641415.1 Candidatus Zixiibacteriota bacterium
ATGTAGCTATAGCCGGGCGGTCCAAACATAACGGCATTCCGCTCAGTTCGTCCGCGAGCGGCATGACAGGCGGGATCATCAGTACCGATATACGCCTCAACTTCGACAATGCGGGCTGACAGAACCCCGTCAGGGGATTCATATACTATGTATTTCCCCAGCAGGTCGGGGGCTACTTCGAGGGTAGGCCGATTATAGAAAGAACGAGGTAACCTTGAGTGATGCTTTGGCATACGCACTTTGCTAATCGCTGGCGAATGGTCGAGGTCCTGCCCCTTAGACCATAAATCCGCCAGTAAGAAACGGATTATTAACTCGTTCACCACCGACAGTTGTCTCTGGTCCGTGCCCCGGATAACAGACAATGGAATCCGGTAGGGTCAGGATTTTCGTCTTGATTGAATTTATCAGCTGCTCATGGGAACTGCCCGGGAAATCAGTGCGGCCAATTGAGCCATAGAAAAGAGTGTCCCCACAGAATAGCCGCCCCTCGGTTTCATCCAGATAGCATACCCCAGCTGGTGTGTGTCCGGGAGTAGATAATACCCGCAAGGTGAACGAACCGAAAGTCAGCATTTGTTCATCAGTAACCAGATAATCAGGTGGCGGAGCAACAATCGGGTGACCAATCAATGCTGACACATTGGCAGATGGGTTGGCCAGCAACTTTTCCTCCCCGGCGCCTATGTAAATGGGAATCTGGAACTTCTCTTTGATCTCTCCCACCGCTACAATATGATCGCCGTGTCCGTGTGTTAGAAGAATCGCTTGGGGCACAAACCCTGCCCGTTCAACAGCTTCGATAATCCTCTCCCCTTCATCCCCCGGATCAATAACCACACCATCCCCAGTGGATTCATCCCAATAGAGGAAGCAGTTGACCTCAAACAGTCCGACAACTAATGTTTGTAGCTTCATAACTGTGGTTAAGATACTCTCATAAGAGAAAATGTCAACCACGGTTCAGGTGTGCTTCGTCTATTCCCTTAGCGTAGTCGTCTGACACCCTTTGGCCTGCAATCCTATAAACCCAGGCTCCAGTTCTATCTCCTTGTTTGTGTAAAAAGTAACAATCTTTAGTCAAAACTCATTGACCACAAGACACAATCAAAGTATACTTCGGGTTTTCCGAATGGAGGATTCGGTGATATGGCGTCGGATTTGAAAAATAAAATCTCAGACCTGAGACAAAGATTGCAAAAGTTAGCGAGGTTTCTTTGACCTCGACAGTCGCACAGAAAAAATAGCAACGCTTGAGAAGAAATCCACTCAGGAGGGTTTTTGGGATGACAACCAGACAGCACAGGCTATACTCAAAGAAATAGCGGTGCACAGAAAATGGGTAGAATCATACAATCGTTTATCTTCTGAACTTGACGATATTGAAGAGCTATTTGAGATGACTGATTCCAAAACTGACTCTGCCGACATCGAAGAATTGACAGTGGGACTGGCTGACCTCCTTAAATCGGTCGAAAGCCTTGAATCCTCAGCTCTGCTATCCGGGCGTGATGATCATCGAAACGCTATCCTCACTATTCACCCCGGCGCCGGTGGCACAGAATCACAGGACTGGGCGGAAATGCTGTTTCGCATGTACAATCGCTGGGCTGAACGGCATGAGTTCTCTGTAGACCTAATGGACTACCAACCCGGCGAGGAAGCCGGTCTGAAGTCCGCTACGATGGAAATATCTGGTGAGTATATTTATGGACACCTTAAGGCAGAATCGGGAGTCCATCGTTTGGTTCGTATTTCACCTTTTGACGCCAACGCTCGACGGCATACTTCCTTTGTGTCGGTACATGTATTCCCGGAAGTTGGAGGCGATATTGATATAGACATCAAAGATGACGATGTCCGTGTTGATACTTACCGAGCTTCTGGAGCCGGCGGTCAGCATGTTAACAAAACATCCTCTGCGGTACGTCTTACACATATTCCTACCGGTATCGTAGTCACCTGCCAATCGGAACGTAGCCAACATAAAAATAAAGATTCCGCATTCTCTGTTCTTCGATCTCGTCTTTACCAACTTAAGCTGGAGGAAGAGACAAAGAAGATGCAGAAGTTCGAAGACATGAAAAAAAAGATCGAATGGGGTTCACAGATACGCTCGTATGTATTTCATCCATACAGTATGGTCAAGGACCACCGCACTTCGGTAGAGACCGGTAATGTGCAGGCGGTAATGGATGGTGATCTGGATCAATTCATCGAAGCGTTTCTCACTGAACCGGAGTTAAATGACAGCCTGCACAGTACTACAGGTAGCACTTCGTGAATAAGAGACCATCACAGAAGATACCCCGCACAGATGGGAGCTTATTCTCCAGTAACCGTGTCGCAGCTATATTTGTTGCTCTGAGTAGAAAAAATCTGTTATCCTGAGAAGAGTTAAAGGGGAACAACATTGCTTATAAATAATCAGGAGTGAGTTTTAGATGAATGCACTAGATCGTATCAAAGACAATGCCCGCGCCAAGAAGCGCAGGGTAGTACTTCCCGAAGGAACAGAATCACGCACTATCCAAGCGGCAAAGAAAATTCGCTCGGAAGAGATTGCCCAGGTAACTATTCTGGGTGATACGAAAGAAATTGAAGCACTGGCAAAAGAACACAGCCTTAACCTCGACCAGGTCGAGGTTGTCAACCCTGCCCAATCAGCCTACTACAACGACTTTGTGTCGGAGTTCATTGAGATGCGTAAAGCCAAAGGCATCACCGAAGAACAAGCGAAAAAACTAATGGCCGACCCGTTGTATTTCGGGGCTATGCTGGTTCGCAATGACAAGGCTGATGCCTCCGTTGCCGGGGCAATCAACACCACCGGCAACGTTCTCCGTGCCGCTATCCATGTACTTGGACTAAAGAGGGGTATCAATGTCGTATCCAGTTGCTTCATGATGACTATCCCAAAGTACCGCGACGTTAACGATAAAGTATTCATGTACGGCGACTGTGCTGTCGTACCTAACCCGACCGCTGAACAATTGGCATCAATTGCTGCATCGACAGCAGAAACTTTGAATTTCCTGCTGGGTGAAGAACCAAAGGTGGCAATGCTGTCATTTTCCACCAAGGGATCTGCTAAACACGAAGATGTTGATAAGGTCCTAAAAGCCATTGAAATACTCAAGGCAGAACATCCCGGCCTCAAAGTTGACGGTGAATTTCAACTTGACGCAGCTATCGTTCCCGAGATTGGCGCCCGCAAGGCTCCCGACTCAGAGATCGCCGGTAATGCCAATGTGCTGATTTTCCCGGACCTTGACGCCGGTAACATAGGCTACAAACTAACTGAACGACTTGCTGGCGCTACTGCCACCGGACCTATCATCCAAGGTCTGGCTAAACCGGCCAACGACCTTTCACGCGGTTGTTCCGTTGATGATATCGTTGATGTGACCGCTATTGCGACACTGTTGAAAGGGTAAGACAAATGAGTTTAAGTCAACTCGCCAGAGAGATCAAGGAATCTCCAACTCTGGCACTGAATGAGATAGCTCGACAATTGCGAGAGCGTGGCGAACCAGTTATCCATCTTGGAGCCGGTGAGCCCAAGAGCAAGGTGTCGATTGATGCTATTCTCAGTTGTGCCGCAAAACTAAAATCGGGCGAGGTTCGTTATACACCTACCGAGGGTATCCCATCGCTTATTAAAGCTATTATCCGCTATACTGAAGACAATTACAATAAGGTAGTTGGTCCACATAATGTGATGGCTTCCGCTGGCGCCAAACAGGCTATCTACACTCTGTTGATGACCCTGATCAATCCACAGGATGAAGTTATCATTATTGCTCCCTACTGGGTAAGTTACCCCGAGATCGTAAAGATGGTCTATGGTATTCCGGTTATTGTGACTCCGGAATCGGGACGCTTCGAGCCAACAATGGAAGATATCACCCAAGGCGTAAGTTCATACACCAAGGCGATAATTATCAATAGTCCTAACAACCCTTCGGGAGCCGTCTACAACGAGGAGTTGATCGCGGAACTGGTCGAGTTCTGTGAGTCTAAGGGCATTTATCTCATAATGGATGATATCTACCACAAGTTGGTCTTCAGCGGCAATTCGTGGACTTCGGTCTACAAGTATGTGAAAAAAGACATCGAGGATTCCAAGGTGATTGTTGTTAATGGCGTATCGAAATCCTATGCCATGACCGGTTTCCGAATCGGCTGGACCGTTGCCAGTCGCAAGATCACTGAGACTATGATAAACGTTGCTGCCCAAAACACTTCCTGCCCCTCGGTAATTCTTCAATCTGCAGCAGCTGGAGCACTCAATGGCATTCAGAGCGGTGTCGAGAACCTGCGCCTAACGCTGGAAAACAACGCCCAGATAATGCTCAATGAGTTAAACTCTTTCAATGGCATTCGCACCGTAGCACCAAAAGGTACTTTCTACTGTTTGCCGGACTTCTCGGCCTATGAAAAGGACTCGGTAAAGCTCTCGAACTTTCTGGTAGATAAAGCCCGTGTGGTAACTGTACCTGGCGGTGAGTTTGGTATGGAAGGACACCTTCGGCTAAGTTACTGTGGCACCGTTAAAGACATTATGGAAGGGGTCGCTCGCATAAAGTGGGCACTTGATCCCGAGTCACCGAATGAAATCTACATCGGTGACCGCAAGCTCAGGAGGGACTGGCTATGACACAGTACATCATAAAAGTTAAGACACCAGCCTATGGCGAGAAAACTGCAGTCAAAGCCGACTACAGTCTCTCAAATCACGGCTTGACCAATTTGAATAACGTTTATTGGAACCTGCCAACCGAGGCTTTATACGAAGAAATTATCTTCCGCTCTGAGGGTCGATTGACTCATATGGGACCAGTATCGGTCAATACTGGGAAACACACGGCTCGGGCAGCCAACGACAAGTTCATAGTCAAGGAAGCCTCAACTGAAGATAAAATCTGGTGGGGTGAGTATAACCGTCCTTACAGCATAGAAAAATTCAACTCTGTCTTTAATCGACTTCAAGGTTTCCTTCAAGGGCGTGACCTGTTCGTACAGGACTGCTATGCTGGAGCGGATCCAAATTACCGTTTGCCGGTACGCATCATTACAGAATTAGCCTGGCACAGTCTGTTCGCCAGAAACATGCTTATCCTTCCTGAGACTAATGATGAATACCGTCGCTTTATACCTGATTTCACAATCATAGCCGTTCCTTCTTTCAAAGGTGTGCCTCAAATTGATGCCACCCTGTCGGAGACATTCATTCTGCTCAATTTTGACCAAAACATGTGCCTTATCGGCAATTCTGGCTACGGCGGTGAAATTAAGAAAGCCGTATTCACAGTGATGAACTTTCTTCTGCCGCTTCAAGGTGTGTTGACTATGCACTGTTCTGCAAATGTCGGGAAAGATGGCGACAGCGCTCTGTTCTTTGGCCTGTCCGGAACCGGTAAAACTACTCTGTCTGCCGATCCCGGTCGCGATTTAGTTGGTGACGATGAACACGGCTGGAGTGATGAAGGAATCTTCAATTTTGAAGGCGGCTGCTACGCCAAGGTAATCAACCTCTCCCCTACGGCGGAACCGCAGATCTATGCCTGCACTCAAAGATATGGCACTATCCTTGAGAATGTCGTCTTCGATCCGGTAACGCGTAATCTCGATCTTGATGATGAATTGATGACACCTAACACCCGCGCTGCCTACCCACTTCACTATATCGACAACGCCGTACCGGACAAACGGGCGGGGCATCCCAAGAACATTATCATGCTTACCTGCGATGCTTCCGGAGTAATGCCACCGATTGCGGAATTGACACCGGAACAGGCTATGTATCACTTTATTTCGGGATATACTTCCAAGGTCAGCGGTACCGAAATCGACTTGGGCAAGGAACCGGAGATTACTTTCAGCGCCTGCTTTGGAGCCCCGTTCATGGTGCATCATCCATTCTACTACGCTGAGTTTCTCAGAGATAAGATGCTTAAGCATAACGTCAAGTGCTGGCTGGTTAACACCGGCTGGACCGGTGGTCCCTATGGTATTGGCAAGCGGATGAGCATCCATCATACGCGAGCTCTCCTCAATGCTGTCCTTGAAGGCAAGTTGGAAAAAAGCGAGTTCCGCACCGATTCGGTATTTGGATTCCAAGTGCCCAAACACTGCGAGAACGTTCCCGACAAGGTTCTTAACCCCATCGAAACATGGGAAGATCCCAAAGCCTATCGTGATAAATACCAGCAGTTAGCGGCATTGTTTATAGAGAATTTCAAGAAGTTTGCTTCGGGCTGTACCCCTGATGTCATCGAAGCAGGCCCGGACAAAAAAGGGATGCAAGTGGTATAAAACAGGCAGCTTTTTGAAACGAACTGATATAAGATTTATGGGAGAAACCGGACACCCGGTTTCTCCTTTGCCTTCAAAAAATAAAAGCTGATTTGTTATCGATATAACGAGACGAGACAAAAGAATGAATCAAGAGATATACTTAGGATGTAATAACCAGAATGCCAACGTATAAATACATATGTACTAAGTGCGGATATGAATTCGAGGAGTTTCAGAGCATTACAGCATCTCCAATCACTTTTTGCCCGAAGTGTAATGGTTTAACTAAACGCGTGATTACCGGCGGGGCCGGTTTCCTGTTAAAGGGACATGGCTTTTATCAGACCGACTACCGCAGTGAGAAGTATAAATCGGATGCTCGCAAGGACACCTCGACACCAACAGCCGACTCCACCAGTAGTTCCTCTGCTAAATCAACGAAGAAATCCAACAGTGACAAGAAAACATGATATCTATCTTCTCCATTAGAGCAACTGAACCTCGATCTTGAAGGTTGCGAGACCTATAACCATAACGTCACCAACAAGATCGACAACTCGACAGCGATTATCTTTTCAACTGCTATGGCCATGCAGACGATGGCAGCATATCAACTTTATATCCATGAAAGGCTCTGTAGTAGAGCAGGAAGCTCTCAAGACCGATATTGCCTACCTGCTGAGATAAGCTTTAGAACTCGGTGGAACCCTATCTGGTGAACATGGTATCGGTCTTACAAAACGGGAACACCTGAATCTTGAGTTTAATCAAATCACATTATCTTGCATGAAGTGGCTAAAAGAATTTTTCGATCCTTCGGGCATTTTCAACCCCGATAAAAATATTTTAAAAAAAGTTCAGTAAATCACTATTTTGAAGTTCTTCCCCTTGACAAAACCAAAGGGCAGTATTACAATAGCGCCACGTAACATGTGACTTATTTCACATTGGAGAAAAAACTGAACAACATAACATTCATAATTACCCAACTCATAAATCTAAGGAGTTTTTCATGGCAAAAACACTGAAGGAAAAACTGGCTGCAATGATACCGAAGCTTCGTGAAGAACGAGCCGGTCTCATGAAACAGTACGGAGCGACCAAGATTTCCGAGGTTTCTGTTGCTCAAGCAATTGGCGGCATGCGCGGAATTAAGGGTATGGTTTGCGACACTTCTGTTGTTGAACCAGATCAAGGATTGATTATTCGCAATTACCCCCTGAACAAACTCACATCCAAAATTCCAGAGGAAATCTTCTGGCTACTCATCACTGGCAAACTGCCCACCAAAGATGAGCTTAAACTGTTCCAAAAAGAACTGAAGACTTATGGTGAAGTCCCTAATTACGTCTGGAAAATCCTCAAGGCAATGCCCAAAAGTTCACACCCAATGGCTATGCTCGACACGGCTATCTTAGCGATGGAGAACGAATCTATCTTCCGCAAACGCTATGCAGAAGGTATGCCCAAGACGGAATACTGGGAAGCGGCGCTTGAAGATTCTATGCGAATAATGGGTACAATCCACACTATAGCAGCCGGCGTCTACCGCATCAAGTATCACAAGGGTGATCTGATCAAACCCTCGCCAAAGCTCGACTGGGCTGCTGATTATGCTCACATGCTGGGGCTCCCCCCCCGCAAAGGCGACACCGCTAAAATGATGCGCCTTTACCTTACACTGCATAGTGACCATGAGGGTGGTAATGTGTCTGCCAATACCTGCCATACAGTTGGTTCAGCTTTATCTGATCCGTTCTACGCTGTTTCAGCAGGTCTGAATGGACTGGCAGGTCCTCTACATGGTTTAGCCAACCAGGAATGCTTGGGCTGGGTTCTCGAGACAATCGACAAATTCGGTGGTGTACCAACCAAGAAGGAAATCACTGAATATGCCTGGGATACTCTAAACAGCGGAAAGGTTATCCCGGGTTATGGGCACGCTGTCCTTCGGGTCACTGATCCACGGTTCACTGCCTTCCTGGCCTTTGGCAAAAAGTACTTGCCTAAGGACCCTGTTTTCCAAACTGTCAATCTCGTATTCGATACGGTTCCTGGAGTCCTGAAAGAACACGGCAAAGCCAAGAACCCATGGCCGAATGTCGATGCCGGTTCTGGCGCCATCTTGTACTCTTTCGGTATAACCCAGTTCGAGTACTACACTGTTCTCTTCTCGGTTTCTCGTTCAATGGGAATGCTGTCACAATTGGTACTCAACCGTGCCCTCGGCACCCCTATTACACGTCCGAAATCTGTCAGCACCGAATGGCTAATTAACCAGGTAAAGAAGTAATCGCACTTCGTATGACTACTATGAAGGCGGTCCTTTTCAGGGCCGCCTTTTTGTTATAGACATGTATCTGAACACACAATTCCGGTCATCTTTCACCCTTATCCAACCAAGCAACATCTGCGAACAGAGTCGAAGAACAGCGAACATGGCAATCTATGATCTTTACCCTTCAATCAACTCATGCTGGAATCCTGATAACGAACTCAGTGCCACCAGATTCCGACTCCTTAACCGTAATGGTTCCACCAAGATCAGAAACAATACGATGCGCGGTTGGAAGCCCCAACCCGGTACCGGCTTCCTTGGTAGTGAAGTATGGTGTAAAAACTTTTTCTCTCAAAGCTGGCTCGATTCCAACTCCATTGTCTGAAAAACGAATCTCAACAAAGTTGTCTTGTTTACAGGCTATGATTTGTATCTGCCCATGAGAGCGACCTGTCAGGGCTTCCTTAGAATTGTTGAACAAATTGGTGAATAGCTCGCGCAAACTGTCAGGATCAACATCAAAAGCAATATCTGATTGTATGTCAATCTTCACATCGATACCTAAATTCTCAGCCTCAAGCCTTAGAAATTGACCAAACTCTGTGAAGAAGTCATTCAACATCACTCTTGGAATTTGCCCCTTGTCAGCTCTGGCAAGGGCAAGAAAACGAGTCATAATACTGTTGAGACGCTTGGCCTCTTTGCGAATCTCTCCTGTAAATGCCTGATATTCATCCTTGTTGTTTTCTGGAGTGAACTCCATAGCCAATCGTTGGGCGGCAATAGATATTGTGTTAAGCGGATTTCTTATTTCATGTGCCACGCCAGCCGCCAGATTGCCCATTTCCGACAATCGCTGTCGCCGAGCTGAAGCTTCCTCATATTCTTTTAACTGTGTGATATCATAGATCACAACTACTAAACCTGAAGAATTCAACCCAACCATTGAAAATTCGGAAACGGCAACTAAAAGAGTCTTCTCCACATTGTCAATAATGGCCTTTATCTCGTGATCTTCAGATTTATCTTTCCACTCTACCAATTGTCTCAGACTCAGTCCCTGTGTTAAGACAACCTCGTTCCATTTATGCCCCAATACTTCGTTCAAACCCAGTATCTGCTCAAAAGCTCTATTGGCAATCGAGATTGTACCACTCAGATTGATCGAGGCAACTCCAGTATGCATCTGATCAAAGATAACATCAGTGCTCGACTTTATCTCACTATACTGACGACTGATCTGACGACGTTTTTGTCGGCTGTTGAAGTAAAGTAAACCGAACAACAGTAGCCCAAACATAGCTACCGCTAAAATTGCCATAAGGCGATCGAATCCTCGGGAAACGACATGGAATCCTTCCAGTGACAGACCGATTCGGAACAATCCAAAAGGATACTCATCAGTAGCAAATGGCCGTACCAATTCAAGCACTTCCCTACCCTGAAACTGGTATAGCCGGTGAACGATTGTATCACTCTCAAGCGCGGTTGTTAAAAAAGGATCGGACTCAATTGCCAGTAATTGACCGGTAGAACGAGAGGAAAATATTATGCCGTCTGTATCTTGGTAGAAAATATACTCCACCCCAGCCTCTCGTGCCATATTCTGTACCAGATACCCAATCTGAGTCTGTCTGAGACCCTCCGCATAGTATAACGCATCAGCCACTATTACAAAAACGCGATCAAGAGTATTAGTCAAACGCAGATAGTAATGATCCACCTGCCCCACTTCTTCCCCTTGGTGAAAGAGGAGCACATAGAAGCTCTCAGCATCCGAAGCCAGATCTCGAACTTCCTCAATAACGAAGTCAGGAAGAAAGCCTTGTTCCCCCTCAATGTTAGCTGATGAGATTGTTAAACCTTCAAGGTCACAAATGAATACCGCTTTCAGATCATGTCGCTGGACTATCTGCTGAAGAGATTTATCTGCATTTTTGTCAAGAGGGATGTCATTCAATATTGCAACTATCTCATTGAACCGTCGATGAACGAGGTAGTCATAAAAGGACTCCGAGGCAATTGCATTCGTAGAGGCACGGGCCAGAGCTTCGGTAAAAGTTGTTCCCTGCATCACCAACAACTTGAGGCTGTCCTTGCGGCTGACCTGCATACCTATCCACGCAAATACAAAGACCAGTAGCGCAAGTAATGCAACAACAGTTACGAGCACAGGCCTCTCAAGCCACGGTACAGCTGTTCTCGGCATAAAACGCATATAACTAAAAAATAAGGATTGTAAATAGACAGCAACAAAAAGCTAAGTTTGTATCGATTTTGATGGTTGCTCGAATTGCGGGATAGATGTCTGTTTACCAGAATAACTGACAGGAATTATAATCGCAAAAACAGCGCCTTTGTCATAAGTGTAGGTTATGTAACCCATATGGCCATCTATAATTTTTCTACATGTTACCAGACCTATACCTTGCCCCTTTTCTTTGGTTGTAAAGCGGCGATTGAAGAGCTGACCCACTTTATCGGCTGGTACACCAGAGCCGTTATCCCTGATTTCGATTTTTACTGCACGGTGTTTATTTATCTCAGTAACAGATGTTGTAACAGAAATATTCCTTTCTCCGCTCTTTTCGAGAAGAGCTTCAGCAGCATTGTCAACCAGATTAACCAACACCTGTTGAATCTGATTAGCATCTATTTGAGCCAGAGGAAGCTTGGTCGACAAGTGTGTCTGGATAGTCATAAAATCGAATCTGTTCTGTGGCTTAAGAAATGCTACCACATTCTCTACCATTTGGTTAATATCGCACAGTTCAACTATTACTTCACTACGATCAGTATCCATCAAACCATCAGCAAAACGAGTGATGTGGTCAATCGACTCACGCATCCGATTCAAATTGCATGCAGCCTTTTTCTGCTCCCCACTTGCCATAGCAAGCGGTAACAATTCCAAGTTTCCCGATAGAACAGAAAGGTGATTGTTTATTTCATGCGCAATCTCGCTAGCCATTCTACCGCGAGTATAGAAACGATCCAGCCTAACCATCATCTCTTGGAAACGTTTACTCTCAGTGATATCACGTATCATATACAGGTTCGCAAAGGGCAAATCATCCCCTGCCGCAAGAGGCAGGCATATCAAATAGGCAGGAAAATGACTGCCATCTTGTCGTCGGGCCACTACCTCAACACCAGATTCATTCTGTAAAGAATATCTTTCACCAGCTTTTGTAACTACCGGTTTGTCGAACAATGAATTCAATTCTCGACCTACCGCTTCTGTACCAGAATATCCGAACAGCTCCTTTGCTTTCCGGTTGAAAATGATTATTTCACCATCAGAATCGGACGCCACCACTCCAATGGGAGAATTCTCGATAACCGTACCGAGCAAAACCTGCGATTCTTTCAAACTTATAGTAGCATCTTTCAATCGATGGCTGAACTTCTCCAACTTCTGGTGGTCATCCCAGAGCGTTTGCGACATCCGGTTGAAAGCACGCCGCAACTTATCCAGTTCCTCTTCTCCCTCAGCTTCTATTGTATAGTACAAATCACCTTTGGCGGTTTTCTCCAATCCGTGTAAAAGACGTCGGTAGGGACGATTGAATTGCTTCATGATAAGATATACAATTAACAGCGCTGACAGGATAGCTCCTAAAAAGAGAATCAGCAAAGCATACAGCATAGTTGATCTGTCCGACACAAGAAGATCATGCTCCCACACTATCAGAAGGAGCGCAGAAACTCCCGACTGGAGATCTTGAAATAAATAACTGTACAGAATATGCTCATTGTTGAGTTCGAGTGGAGTTAGCTGTCCCTGTAGGCTATGGTTCCATAACTGCTCCTCCCGGGCTTCTGTAACTTCGGAGAGTACATCCATGAGTGCATAGTCTTCGACCATTGTATCCGAATGATACGAACATTCAATCATCTGACCTTGTGATGTACGGATAAATACTTGAGCCAAAACAATACTCTCTTCATTGGACATTGTCTCTGTCAGGATAGTCTCAATACTGGTAACTGATTCCGAACTGAGCGATTGTTTATATTTCCCATTAAGAACATCCAGCATCGGTGGACACTTCTCATTCAGAACCTCCTCCAAATGCTTGTTTTCCTTAACAGGAGAAACCTCCGCACTCGGGAATAGAACTATAAGAGCCAGAGCCGCAAAGACAAAAACAACCTGAACCAGAATCAGATGACTCAGACGTATCATCAAACCAGGCTTCCGATCAAGCATAAGCCGATCAAGTATTATGTGAGCATTCCAGCGCATCGTAATGTATATCGGCAATCCAGAGAAAAGTAAGATCAAGTGAAGTTAATAAAAAACTGGGAGTGGTGGAGGGGGATGCCCGACTCTAACGTCAGGTGGCTGGAAATCCAGCGCACACCACTCCCAGGTATTTTCCTGGAAAGTAAATTTCTTGCTTACGCTCTAAGCAACAGCCATGCCCTTCTTAAATAGGAAAAACAATACATGACTATTCCATCTATTATCCTCTGTCACACCCATTTATAGAAATCAATAAATAAGGAGTACAAAATTATCTATAGAGAAATACAGCCAAAGTTGCCACAATTTACACAATACGTGCAATACTATGCACACAGACGAGCTTTCGTGTGCTTTCTCATCCGTCAAGAAAAACTGTATCAATCACTCAGTATTTGACAAAGTTTAATCCATAACGGAGTGAAACTTTACAGAGTAAAATTGAAAGTGAATTATGACAATCTCTTTAGACCCCGAGTTCCTCCAACCGTTTTTCGGCCGCCACTGCTGCCGTTGTTCCGTCGCCGACGGCATTCGTGATCTGGCGGACCAATTGAGACCTGACATCCCCACATGCAAATATACCGGGAATAGATGTCTCCATATTCTCGTTAGTTACGATGTATCCACCCTGATCCTTGCGCATAGTTTCATGCGTAATATCTGAATTCGGACGAAAGCCTACAAAAACAAAAACAGCCCCAACTTTAAGGGTAAACTTATCTCCCTTTTTGACATTCTTAATAGAAAGATCAGTAACCTTTTTGCCATCGCCGTTTATCGATTCCACTACGGAATCCCAAATAATCTCAATCTTCTTATTATTGAAGGCTCGCCGTTGAATAACTTTCTGAGCTCGAAGTTGGTCTCGCCTATGAATGATACAAACCTTTGAACCAAACTTCGTCAAAAACATGGCCTCTTCAACTGCGGCATCTCCCCCACCTACAACAGCAATAACCTGATCACGGAAAAAAGCGCCATCGCAGATTGCACAATAGGAAACGCCGCGGCCGGTATATTCTTTCTCACCGGGGACATCAAGATAAACGGGAGAGCCGCCAGTCGAAAGGATCACTGCCTTAGCTCGATATGTGTTACCTGAAGCACAACGCACTAAACGATCATCGCCATCAACAGAAACTTCTTCGACTTCCTCAGATTGGACCTCAAGTCCGAATTTCTTAGCATGATTAGCCATCTTTTGAGCTAACTCAAATCCTGATATTTTTTCAAATCCAGGGTAATCTTCTACTTCCTCGGTATTAGCAATCTGTCCCCCTGGCTGGTATTTCTCCAGACATACAACCTTGCGATTCGCCCTGGCTCCGTACAACCCAGCAGTCAATCCTCCCGGACCCGCCCCCACGATAACTATGTCATACTTTTTCTCTTCTGCCATTTAATTACACCTCTATATTACATATTTTTGCACTTCAATTAATAACATATCACATGAAATATCTAACAGAAATCAATGGCATTTGTTCACTCAAAAAAAATATTCCCTACCAATCAATACCCTTTCTCGCTTTGATACCCTTTTGGAAAGGATGTTTGACTTCTTTCATCTCTGTAACCAGATCAGCTTTCTCAATAAGCCAATCCCTGGCATTGCGTCCTGTAATAACCATGTGCAATTTATTAGCTCGGGCTTCCAGTAGCTCCTCAACCTCCTCGTCGGTCACCAATCCAAGATCAACAGCCACATTGAGTTCATCAAGGATAACAAGCTCATAGGAATCTGAACGAATCTTCTCAAGAGCAAGTTTAACTCCTTCTTTTGCTGCTTGTCGGTGTTCCTCAAAATCCTTTCTGTCATTCAGGATACCCACACAACCCTCACCTACCACATGCAATTCAATGAGCTTCCCAAGACGCTTGAGTCCCTCAAGTTCCCCATATTTCCAGGTTCCCTTGACAAACTGGATAATGCATACCCGCCAATCATGTCCTACCGCTCGAACGCATACTCCGAGAGCGGCTGTTGTCTTACCTTTGCCATCACCGGTATAGACAATCAGAAACCCTTTTTTCTTCTCAGCCTTTTTTATCATGTCTCCCTCACTGCCGATAAGCAAAAAATAAAGTCCAATTTAATCACTAAAGTAGTACCCTAAAACCGAATGTCAACTGCCGTTGCAGTTGTCCATTAGCAAAATTACTTCTTCATGTCAGAAGTATAACATATAAGATGTGATACTCAAATGATACCGGCCCACATCGTGGGTCTGTTTGATCTCCGTTTCAACTCAGATTTCTATTTACACATCGCCACTTTACCATTATCTTCATGCGTGATATTACAACTCCTGAAGGAGTATTTATATAATGGCTGTTAAATCGGACGGTTGGATAATTGAAAGAGCTCGGTCTGAACATATGATCGAACCCTTTTCTGAAGATCAGGTAAGAACCGGGATCAGTTTTGGAGTTTCATGCTATGGTTATGATTTCCGACTCTCGGATGAATTCAAAGTACCCATGACCAAAGGTTTGTCGGAACTGGACCCAAAAGTTGACAACAGTGATTTTTTCACCGCCGTTACCGCTGAATCCGTTTTAATCCCTGCCAATTCCTTCATCCTCGGAAAATCGCTGGAATATTTCAGAATTCCGCGCTCTGTTATCACAATCTGTACTGGTAAATCTACTTATGCAAGATGTGGCATTGTGGTCAATGTGACACCATTTGAACCAGAGTGGGAAGGTTATGCCACTCTTTCTTTGGCCAATGCCTCTCCAATTCCAGTTCGAATCTATGCCAACGAAGGCATCGCCCAACTACTCTTTTTGGAAGCTGCAGAGGATTGCATCAAATCATATAAGGACAAAAGTGGAAAATACCAAAACCAGCAGAAGATTACTTTACCAAAGCTGGATTAGGTGTCGATAATAGATTTACGTAAGATATAACTTGTACTATTAACCGGAGATTAGAGATGAGCCAAGAAGCTGTAGCATCTGCTACGGACAAAAAAACTAACCCAAGTGATCGCAACAGGCGCATGGTAACAATCGATGGCAATACAGCTGCCGCCTACGTTGCGCATGCTACCAACGAGGTTATTGCCATATATCCTATTACGCCATCATCAGTCATGGGAGAAATTGCTGACGCCCGATCCGCCGCTGGTGAAAAAAATATCTGGGGCGCAATTCCCGATGTAGTTGAAATG
>QNAG01000033.1 GCA_003641415.1 Candidatus Zixiibacteriota bacterium
AAGACGTTGATGAAGTAAACATCATTCCACGAGGATCCGACAACCGCATAATACTCGATGGAGTACCTTATCGGGGGATTACCCGGGTGCTGCCTTATGGACACAATGCACAGCTTATCAATATCGTTTATCTTGAGGACTATCTGCGCGGTGTTGTACCGCCGGAAATCGGTAAACGGACAAAAAACGAAATCGAAGCTGTAAAGGCACAGGCAGTTGCAGCGCGGACATACGCTATGGCTCACCTGCAACAGTATCCTTCCGAACAGTATGATTTAAAAGCTTCCATCTATGACCAGGTTTACGAAGGCGCAAAGGTAGAGAATAAAGTTGCCAACAGAGCCATAGATGAAACTGCTGGCTATGTGGCTATGTACGAAGACAAAATGATTGAGGCTTATTACCATTCCACTTGTGGTGGTATGACTGACGATATCGCCCATGTCTGGGATCGCAAATCAATCCCATATCTGAAAGCTGTTTCTGACGATGGCGCTTGTTCGTGGTCTAAGTATTATTCGTGGGAAGAACACTTCACTGAAAAGCAATTGCGTGGGCGAGTAGAACAGTATATGGCCAGTGATCGGGGCAGGGATATGCGCATAGGGCAAATAAGGGATATTCGAATAGTAGAACGCACACCTGGGGGAAGGGTGGCCAAAATGACTATTCACACCGACAAAGATATTTATCGTTTTTTCCGGGATCGTATCAGATGGGTCATTGGACGTACTTCTAATCCGGACATGATTTTACCTTCTGATCGCTTTGACATTGACATCTCTCGTGATCGCAAAGGGAATATCCAACATATTACCTTCAAAGGACAAGGGTATGGACACGGTGTGGGGATGTGCCAGTGTGGAGCGATTGGCATGGCTCGTAATGGAGTATCTTTTAGTGATATTCTGCGACATTATTATGTGGGCATAGAACTCAGGAAGCTATATTAGCAATTATGAGAATGCGTAGATATAATAATATATTACCAGCTTTTGTTATTGTTGTTTTGTTGTGCTTAGGGTTGGCTATTCCTGCAAACGCGGCAGATTTTCGTTATTCTATGGGTCTGCGAGGAGAAATGGCTACTGTCACTGGTGGTGATGAAGCCAAATTCCCTCTGCGTAGCGCCTATGGTATTTCTCTTGGATACGCAATGTCGGAACGCTGGGACATTGGTCTCAGTTTAACCTGGTACGATCTTTATGATGATAGCCTGGCCACATCGAGTTTCTCTTTTAGAAATAACAATAGTCACACCGAGCGTCAATTCCGGGCAACCCGTCTGGGTGTTAATGTCAAAAGGTACCTTTTGCCGATGGGTGGGTTCTTCAATTTGTCGGTTGGTGCAGGAGGCGGTCTGCTGATATGGAGAACTCTCGATGCCAGCGTAGACACCGTTTTGAAAGTAACCGGCTCGCACAATGAGACAGTAGACTACGCATCCACTGAAGTTATCGTCTCCGGCTTAATTGGGGCGGAGTTTGCTCTGTCGCATCGTCTGGCGCTTAATCTGGATATTCATACTGACTATCTTACCGGAGCGGGAACAGAATTCTCTGATCAAATAAACTCTAAGCGCGACCGCTGGCTACTGGGATCTTCGCTCACTTTAACTCTGTCATTTGGATCAACTAATTTTCAACGTGGATGGCCTTCGCAAAGAGCCTGGTCGGTGGTGAACCCAGAGCCAGCTCGAAAATCGGAGGCAATGGTAGATTCCGATGGTGACGGTGTTGCTGACTCAGATGACAATTGCAATAATACCCCCGGAGGTGTTCTGGTCGATCGCAAGGGTTGCCCTCTCGATAGTGATCGGGATGGAATCTTTGATGGTCTGGATGATTGCGAAGGAACCGATCCGAGAGCTCAAGGAACTTTAGATGTGTTTGGTTGTCCGGCGGATTCTGATTTTGATGGTATCCCGGATTACCTTGACAACTGTCCACATAACAAAATCGGAGCTATTGTTGATTCTCGGGGCTGTCCGCTCGATAGCGACGCTGATGGTATCCCGGATGGACTTGATGACTGTCCGGAGACACTCTATGTTGTCGATGTCGATCCGAATGGATGTATCGACCTGACGGTATTTTCCAAACCAATGGTGATGAATATCGACTATGCCCCGGGGTCATTCGAAGTAGACCTTGCTAATCTCGATAGACTCAGGGAACTTGCTCGTGTTCTTAACTTCGTCCCGGATATAAAACTGGAAATAAACGGATATACCGACAACATTGGAACAACCAGAGTCAATCAAGCTCTTTCTGAAAAGAGAGCCCGACGTGTTCGTGACTATCTAGTTGCTATGGATGTAGCGGCTGCACGTATTAGAGTCGTTGGTCGGGGAGAATCCAATTTTGTAGCTTCTAATCAGACAGAGGCTGGCCGAGCCAAAAACAGGAGAATTGAGATAATCTTCTATAAATGAAAGATACAGACATTAGAAACCATGTATAGAAATTTCTACCAACAACAAAACGTTGAAAACAGGAGGCAGAACCTGTATGCTTTGATGCTGTACTTACCTGAAGAGTTGGATGAAATCATCGCCCCACTGAGAGAGAAATTCGATCCGCTCTACAACCAAGTTGCCTCCCATATCACGATAGTATTTCCATTTGAGTCAAGTCATGCATTGGAAGAGTTGACGGCAATCATCAAAAGAGAGCTCGAAAATGAGCGAGAATTTGTTATAGAATTGAACTCAATAATAGATTTCTATCCTCAGGTACCAATGATCTGCTGGAGAGTTAAAGAGAACGAACATCTGACATCGCTATATTACAGGCTTCACTCCAAACTGGATATCCCGGTGCCGTTCAAGGAGTATATCCCCCACGTGACAGTTGCCCGTGAGATTTCGGATCATCGGGTAATGTTGGTTAAAGAACAGGTCTTTCCATATCTTCCTACCGAGAGTTTCCGGGCTCGTTCGGTAGATTTCGTTACCCCCCTGGCAAACCAAAAGTGGGTATCGGTACGTACTTTTCCTCTTCTTTCTTTAGATTGATTATACTTGAAATAGTTCTTGTTATCGGGTTTTAAAGTCGGTAGTATAGGGGCGGGTAAGTATATGAGAATCTTGATTATTACTCAGCATTTTCCGCCAGAACGTGGCGCTGTAAGGCGGCTTGCCGAATTTGCTCGCTTTTTTGTGCATGAAGGGATAGATGTCTCAGTATTGACAGCTATCCCTAATTATCCCGACGGCATTATTCCTGAAAAGTACAGGGGTAAGTTATTCTATCAAGAAGAAGTCGATGGTGTAAAGATATATCGTTCCTGGGTTCTGCCGGCTTCAAACAGGTATCCGGGGAAACGGATGATCGGTTTTGTCATTTTCCTTGTTACCGCTCTCATCAACAGCCTTCGGATTAGCGGGAAATTTGATGTTGTGCTGGCTTCTTCACCTCCGGTAACAACACCGTTGATTGGCTGGTTGGTTAGCAAACTTCGCCGTGCACGTTTTATCCTTGAGATTCGTGATCTACAGCCAGAATCAAGTGAAGAGTTTGGGAATCTCAAGCCGTCGTTGTTTACCAGAACGCTCAAGAAATTCATGCACTGGATTTACCGCCGAGCTGACCACATCGTGGGAGTTACTGACGGTATAACTAATTACATGAAAAAAATTGGGATTCCTTCCAACTTGGTGACGACGATTAAATCTGGGGTTGGTAACGAGTTTATGGATGCTCATTCCAACGGAATTCGCAAGAAATTCGGATGGGAAAACAAATTCCTGGTTTTATATGCAGGAACTTTAGGTTGGGCTCACAGTCTGGAAACTGTCATTGAAGCTGCCCGTCACTTGGTTGATCAGCCTGACATCTATTTCGTTTTTGCAGGTGATGGCCAGAAGCGTCAGGCTCTGGAAGGTATGGTCCGTGACTACGGCCTGAAAAACTGCTGTTTCATTGGACTCCAATCTCTTGAGACTATTCCGTATTTTCTAAAAACCAGTGACGTTTTGGTGGAAAGTCTCAAGGAAGTCCCGATCACCCGGGGAACTTTTCCCGCTAAACTGTTCGAGTATATGGCCTCGGGTAGGCCGATTATCTTTGGCTCGAGCGGTGGTGAAGCTGTTCGAGAACTGGAAAAAGCCGGTGGTGCGTTGTGGTTCCCTGCTGATCAACCAGAGAAACTTTCAGAACTGATTCTAAAGCTCAAGCAGGGAAAGATTGATGGTAACCGCCTTGGTCAACAATACCACGATCACATAGCCCAATATCATGTTCGGAATCGCTGGGCTCAACGTTACTCCGATCTAATCAATCAGGATTAAGAAAATATCGGCAGGAGCCCCCTACTCCCCTCCGATAACCCGTAGCCCTTGCAATGTTAGGTCAGGGACCACTTGATCAATATGGCGGGAGTGTTTTTCGATGCCCGGAGCCAAGCCACCAGTAGCGATGATCTTACAATTGTCGAAAGCGCACTCATCAAGTATCTGATCGATGATATAGTCCACTTGGCCAACCGTTCCATAGAATAACCCTGATTTCATCGCTTCAGTAGTTGTTTTCCCAACAATGCTTTTGGGGGGTTCTATCTGAATTTCGAATAAACGAGCCGCCTTGCGAGCTAGTTCCGCCATCGAGGTTTCTGGTCCGGGTGCGATCACACCACCAATATATGCGCCTTCGCTGTTGATAATATCGAACGTTGTTGCAGTGCCAAAATCTACGATGACTATTGGCCCACCATATAAAACAAACCCACCCACTGCGTTTGCTATCCTGTCCGCACCTAATTGTTCGGGTTTATCGATTTTGATATGGATTGGCAATTTGAGTTGATGCGATACTACTATCGGTTTCTTCCGGAAATACTCGACAATAGCTCTTTCGTATGCTGTTGTCATAGGAGGAACAACCGAGGCAAGAATAACCTTGTTGATACTCTCAGCTTTTATCTTGTGACGTTCAAGAAGTCTGGCAAGAGTAAGGCCGATTTCATCAGCTGTGGAGTCACTTCGCGTAGCCAGACGAAAATCGGCTTTCAGGGTACGACCGTTAAAAACTCCAAGGACAACATTTGTATTGCCAATATCAATCGCCAGTAACATATTTTAATATACATTATTGGTGGCCACTTTGTCCACCATTACGTTTTTATCCCATGTAGGTTGGGGACTTATCTTGATACGATCGTAATTATTGATTGCTCAAAGTACGCCTGATTTCAACAAAACCGACCAGTAGTATTTCTTATACACCAGTCGTGAGAGATGAAAATGGCGGGCAAAGATATCAACCAATTCATCCTCGGTGAAGTAATTCTTGCGAATGATGTATTTCTGGCCGTTATCGAGAGACCTTTGTTTATAGTTGTTGCCATGTTCGTCGACGTGATGTGACTCGATTGTTGGACCTTCGGCGGGGGGATTATTGTCAATTAACCAGATCAGTCCATTTTTTTTGAGGGGTTGCTTGATCTGTTCAAAGAAAGATTGATACTCCTGCCGAGGATGATGGGAAAACCAGAACCCAACAATCATCAGGTCAAAAGCGTTACTGGCAAAGGGAAGCCGATTCAAATCAGACTGGCAGAAGTAAACCGGACAATGATACTCCTTTGATTGTGCCATTGCGATCATCTCTGAAGAAATATCACAAGCAACTATTGATGCTGCAGTTTCTGACACGATACTTGTCCAATAGCCGGTGCCACAGGCAATTTCAAGCACTTCCTTACCAGCTGCAAGATCGCGGATAAACGTAGCTTCATCGTCGATTTCCTGACGTCGTTCGGGAACATCACGATAGTATATTTGCTCATACTCCGGAGCGCGCAGACGATAGTAGTTTTCAGTCGATTCGTCAGTCATGGTTCTGTTCAATCTCCGCCGCCAGTTGCTGGCCGAGTATTGTCGCTTGATCGAGTGTCGGGCGATCGTGGCGGACGCTGCCTGCGGCGGTGAAATCGGTGGAATGATGAATAACCATACCCTTGTTGATCACCTCGATCCATTTGAAGAAGCCCGCTATTACTCGACGAGTTCCCTCGAACCAGCCGTGCTCACCACCTACAAGAATGATAGCACCGGGCCGCGAGCGTTTAAGGCGTTTGATGAAGAAGTGATTGGGATCTTTCCCCTCGAAGTCAGGAGGGCGGAAACAGTTACATCTGTCAATGAACGCTTTTGACTGCGCCGAGACAGAATCGAAATAGATAGGTGAGCCAAACAGCAGACAGTCACAGTCTATCACCGACTTGTAAACATTGGTAAGATCGTCATCATAGATGCAATAGCCCGGATGTGGAGCTTTCCCGCAGGACTGGCACAGTACGAAATTGAGTTCGTTCAGTTTGACAAATTCCGTTTGCACTTGCCGAGATGGGCTAAGTTCACTCGCAATGGTGTCCATTAAGTGTTTGAGAAGATAATCGGTTGAGGAACCGGTGATGGGTGATCCGGATATGGCGAGAAGTTTAATCAATTTCTGTTGACTCCAATTGTTCAAGAGTGGCGTAGAGATCAAGCAGTTGATTTTCTATCTCAACTTTATGTCGGGTTGCAGCATTAAGTTGTTCCCAGTCAGAGCGGGGGATATTATGCCGGATATTCTCATCAAGTTCGGTCAGTTCCTTTTCCAAATCTTTGATCTTTGACCGAGTTGATAAAATCGCTTTTTTGTGCCGAGCCTTGCGCTTGGATTTCTCTTTGAAAGAGAGGTAAGCATCCTTCGATTTGACCACCTTTGGTTCGGGTGAAGGTTCAGCTTTGGTTGTTTTCTCTTTGAAGTATGAGTAATCGCCATTGTAAATTGTCATACGGCCATCATTAAGATAGAATAATCGACTAACTACGCGGTCGAGGAAGTGACGATCGTGGCTAACGATCAAGCAACTGCCGTCGTAATCCCGGAGAGCTTCTTCCAACGCTTCGCGAGAATCCAGATCGAGATGATTGGTCGGTTCATCGAAGATTAGAAAATTGGCAGGGTGGTACAGCAAACGAGCCAGGGACAGTTTAGTTTTCTCGCCTCCAGAGAGTGTCATTACTTTTTTGAAACAATCCTCTCCGGTAAAACCGAATCGCGCCAGGAAGGAACGAATTGTGTAGCTGTCGGCAGTTGGGTCCAGCTCCCAGATGGTATCCAGAGCAGTTGCTTCCGATATCAAATCAGAAAGTTCCTGGTCGAAATAGGCTACATCGACATTGTTCCCCAGTCGGATATCTCCGGTGACAGGAGACAACACACCAGTGAGCGCATGAAGAACAGTGGTTTTGCCTGATCCATTGCGGCCAATCAACCCTACTTTATCGCCTCGATATAAGTCAAAAGAGACATCGCTAACGACCGTGTTAGAACCATAGCTAAGGGTAACATCCTGCACCTCAAGTATATGCGCATACGACCTTCCTGATGATTGCATGCGGATAGTGGGTCCCTTTGCCTCACTGCTTGGAGGTGGCAGACGTTTGATACGCGAAAGATATTTTAGTTTTGACTGGGCTTGTTTGGTTTTTTGCCCCGCCATATTTCGGCGAATGTATTCTTCTATTCGCTTTATTTCTTCCTGTTGGTGCTTATAGTGGTGCTCGTGAAGGCGTCGGCGTTCTCTGCGTTCGCTCAGGAAATGCTTAAACCCTCCTTTGTAAACATGGATTTTACCAAACTGAATATCCCAGACCTGTTGTACCGTGTTAGTAAGGAAAGCCCGATCGTGCGAGATAACCAGATAGCTTTTATCGGTTTGGTTGAGAAACTCCTCAAGCCATACGGTTGCTTCAATATCCAGATGGTTAGTAGGCTCATCAAGCAACAGCAGGTTACCTCGTCCAGCCAAAGCACGAGCCAGACCAGCTCGGTTTTTCTCACCACCGGAAAAATTGGCAATGCGGTCTCTGTGGCGATTCTTCTCAAAACCAAGACCATGTAAAATTGTGCTGACTTCGTGTTCAAAAGTAAAACCACCTGAAGCTTCAAAACGCAGTTGTAAGTGTCCCAGTCGATCAAGGCTCAAGGTGTCCGACGGCTGTTTGGTTAGATGCTCCTCTAACGCCCAAATTTCACATCTCATATCCAACAGATCCTGACGAGCCGAAGCTGCATAATCAAATAAGGTCATATCCTTGATTGTTGCTTTGTCTTGTGCGATGTAGTCAATTGTACATCCACGAGCTCGTGTAATAGCTCCAGAATCGGTAGCCATATTATCTACTATCATTTCAAACAGGGTGGTTTTACCGATGCCGTTTTTCCCTACCAGACCAATACTATCGCCAGTTTTTACAGTAAATGAAACCTGGTTTAGAATGATTTGATCGGAGAATCTCTTGGATATGTTCTCTGCAACGAGGAGGGTCATGCCTCATCCTCAGAAGGAATCCCCCGTGCCAGTAACATTTCAGCGATTAACAGGACAACTGCCAGCCAGAGGAACAACGGCCAGAGCTCCTTACCAAAACGGAACTCGGCAATAGCAGCAGCCATGTTGACATCCTCTTCCAGAGGGTGGTATTCCTGCGCACCGATTGCTTTTGCGTATGATTCAGTATCAACTGAGGCCAGATCGCATTCACGAGGGTTGATATTGATTGCAAAACGATCAATCTCGCGACCGAGATACCGAACATGATAGATTCCCGGTTTGATGGTGGGTCGTGCTCTAAGTACTAAATTGCCCTGGTCTTCCTCCGGCGCCAGATAGTACAAAAGACTGTCGGGGGTAATCATCTCCAGCGAACCGGATACTGCTATCCCCAGCGAAATTGATCGGGTGATGTTGTCTCCTGCAAAAAAACCTCGGTCAAAACTGGAGAGATCAGAAGCAAGATACTCTGTCATCCGAGATACTAAAGGAACAAACAAAGCATGCCCGGTCAGGTCGGAATATCTCGGTGACAACGGCCCGGTGAAAGTAAGCACTCGGCCAGACCCATAGGCGTTTTCAACCAGAGCGGGGTGATTACCTGAAAAACTGGCCAGTATAACGGCGTCATCAATGATGTGTGTGCGAGGCAGTGTAAAGAACTTCACTTCCGGAATCTGGTTGGTCTCAAACTCAAAGATAGAGAACACTGGATGATCTATCTCCACCGATTCAAAGGTGTAGTATCCGGCCCTGGTGATTTCCTTGCGAGCGGGTTTATCATAGACCAACCCGGTAGTTTTGGACCAATACTCATTAAAAAATCCGGTGTCGGAAATGCCATTGTATGTAATCAGCAATGATCGCCCTCTCCGAACATAAGACTTAATTCGTTCAATGTGCGTTGTGGATAACTCTGTTGGCTCAGATAGAATAACCACATCATAATCAGCGAGATTGGTTCCGGCCAACCCATTGGGTTCGACGGTCTTGACCGACCAGTACTGGTTAAGTGATGGTGATGGCGCCAGTGCCAGTGCGACCAACCGGGCCACGTCATCCTGACCAATCAGCAATACATTAAACTGTCGGGGGATATGGAAACTGAAATAGTAACGGTTATCCCCATCGAATTCATCATCGGAAAGTTCCACATATCCACTATGGAATCCGCCTTGTGATACTGCACGAGAGAAACGGACCTCTGTTTCTTCACCGGCAACTGTTTTGACATCTGTTTGAGCTACACGGTGACCATCAAGGAACAGAGAGGCGATAATATCGGTCCTGTCACGCAAGCTGTAATTCTTCACCGTTGCAGTTAGATCAAAATTGTGGCCGGGAAGCAATAATTGTCCGCCCATATCTACATCAACAATTCCACAGTTGTCGCTTTCTTCCAGCGGTATATCGACCAGATAAATATGTGCTCGACATCCAGACAGCATAGTAGTGTCGGGGAGTGAATAGCGCTGAAAGTCGGTCAGGATGTACAATTCACGATTAAGATTGTCTGTCTTATCTAAAAGATCAACAGCCTGCTCCAATGCCAATTGCAGATTGGCTGGTCCGTACCCCGGATCGAGACACTCCAACTGTTCCCTGGCAATTGCTCGTGAGCCGAGCCCCAGTGGAGCATCGTTGTCATCGGTCTGAAACAACGGGATGAGGGCAACATCATCTTTGTCCCCAAAAGTATCCAGTAATTGATCTGCGCGTTTGCGGGTCAATTCGAAGAGGTTGCCATCACGCACCTCTCGATTCATTGAAGCGGAATTATCAAACAGTATAACCGCCGAAACTGAAGCATGAGACCCAAGACTGCCACCTTCAGTAGCAGGACGAGCGAAAGCCAGAACAACCGCCAGGAGAATCAACATTCGTAACAGTAAAAGAAGAATCTGGCGAATTTTAAGCCTTCGCACCTGTTGCTTTTTCATCGTTTGCAAATGCTTAAGAGATGAAAACTCCACTACCCTTACTCGACGACGAGAAAACAAATGAATAATCAGCGGAATCAGGGCTGCAAGACCGGCTATCAGGATTGTTGGATTAAGAAAGTTTAACAAAATATTACCCTACTGTGAATAGGGTTTATCAAGGTACTTTCGGGCTTCTTCCTGGTGATAATGAGCGGAAGATCCAGCCAGAACAGCGCCGTAGTAGTCACGGGCAGCATTATGATCGCCATGAACATCACTTGTCTTTCCAAGCCATAGATTAATCATACCGATATAGAACGGCCGAGTTTCAATAAATAACGCTGTTTCCAGATTTTTAAAGGCGTTGCCGGTATCATCAAGTCCCAGCGACGCAATCCCTGACCAGAGATGAGCTGTCGGTTGAGCAGGGTTGATCTGCAGTTGCTGTTGGAAAGCATTCAAACCATCCTGATAGTACCCCGTAGCTTTTGTTCGGTCAACTTTCCGGTCAGACTTTCTAAGGATATTGGCCAGCATGATCTTCGCTTCAACCTGAGCTATGGGGCTCACTGGATTATCCGCGACTTCAATGAGAATTTTTCGAGCTGTAGAATCATCACCAGTGACCAAGTAATTTAACCCAAGATTGCAGCGCAGCAAATTGTCGGTTGAATCAATTTCCAATCCGTGCTCCAGATTAAGGCGGGCTTCTGCATATAAGCCGTTCATCATTTTATATCCTGCTAAAGACAATAAGGCAGAGGGATCGTTTGGGCGTAGTTTAAGCAGAGTTTCCTGAGCCAAGGTAGCACAGTAGTAATCGCCTGCAAGAAAACAAGCCTCCTTCTGAATCATCATGGCAAGCATCGAATCTGAAGGACTATCGGCTTGTTGAACCATAGCATCAGCGTAATAACGCATGAGATCATAGTTAAACATAGCTTCAGCGCGCTCTGCGAATTGACCAAACAATCTGAGATCGAAAGAAATGGTGTCCACATAATTCCGCCACTGTTGTTCAAGTGAATCAACGGGTTGATCATAGACTTCTTCTATTTGTAATGCGAGATTCAGGTCATCGGCTATTTTATAAAGCTGCTGAAATTTATCGATGCCATAGGTGTCTATAAGGAACTTCACAAACGTTGAGGAAGTACGGTCGGCAATTGTTGGCGCAGTCTGAAAGTACACATAGGTATCAAGAAGGTCGCCCAGAGGAACAGCTTTTCCCTCGGCGAATATTTTCTTCATGTCGTAAAGGGCGAAAGAAAGATATCCCGCCACTCCTTCTGTTAGAAACGGAGGTGAATAACCAAACTGTCGGAGAATAGCGGTCTGCATAACAACGAAGGGATCAGCGGAGTTTGTGTTCTGGGAATACAATACATAACTCGTATTGCGAGTGGGATCGATCATCTGTCCAAATCTCATATCCCATATCACCGAATGCAAGGGGCAGGGACACAGAAACAGGTCATGCTTGCCTGGCAAATTGAGACCAAAAATATTCTTAAACTGGCGGTATTCGTATTCCATTACTCCCTTCACGTAGTCCCAGTAGAAATCGCCAAACGAGTTGGGAATATAGTGTATATCTAGATGTGCAGTCGGATTGAATCGATAGGTACCACTAACATGATGATCAAATAAACACCAGGTAGTGTCGATATTGACCCTCTTTACCGGCGTCAACGTAAGAATATAATTTGCATTGTTCTTGCCAGGGATATCATCAATACTAGCGGGCAATCCATACTCAACAGTGAAGTTGCGTGAGTACGTACGAGCAGGAGTCCCGAGTGTGATAACATGAACAAGAAATGCACAACTTGAACTATCGACAGCGTTTAAGTCTATATCTACTGAAAAGGTTAAAAGAAAACCCGAGGCTTGGATATCTTTTACAACATCGGTTGTGTCAGACAACAAGAGATGTTTTTCCCCTGAAGTATCAACCTGAGAGACATTGAAAGCGAACCCGACACCATCTGCCGCACTTGTAACAGATATAAATAAACATTCTAAAACCAATATGAAAGTTAGCAGTTTGATCATTGTCCGTTATACCATTATGATGAAAAAAGGTCTACTCTTTGGCCTTCTGTACAACCAGTCGGCCATCGACTAACTCTGGCAGAATCGGCATCGAGTTAGTTGCAGTGGCGATGATAACATCATCCCCAAAGCCCTGCGAAGTCAACCTTTGGCCGTGTTCTCCATGCTGGATAGTTTTTTCCAGAGCAGTCTGGTTTGTACGAGCCAGAAGCAGGGCAATTGAACCGGCATCGTTTAGCTTTAGTTTTTTATTATGTTCTGTACTTAGTATATGAATTAACATTCCGGCACAGATAGTATCCTCAATTGAAAACCCGCCTCCCTGTCCAGCGCAGACAATCAACAGGTCACGATCTTCACTGGCGATACGATCTGCTACCTTTGAGATATTAACCAATCCTGCACTTAGCACCAACGCAGCTTTTTTTGCCATACCAAAAATGGCAGTGCCATTTGAGGTGGTCATGACCACATACTTATCCCCAACCGATTCAGCAGTAAACTCTGTAGGGGAGTTACCCAATTGAAAGTTCTCAATTCTAAGGTTATCGCGTTCTCCCGCCAGCACAGCCATATCGCTGCCGATTCTGGACCACATCTCTCTTGCTTCTCCCGGGCCGGGTGTTGGGATTACACCACGAGCGCCTGCCATCAGGGCAGCACAAGTAGAAGTGGACGATCGCAACACATCAATTGCAACGACGACCTTGTCATCCATGCTGATCAGTTCAAATGGAAAAGGAGTTAAATAAAGATCAACTTTCATGGTTTGTTTACTCATTTGTGTGAAGCGTTCTTGTAAAACGGTGGCTTCACAACTGTTGCGGGGATAGTCTTGTTGCGGATGACGATTGATACTCTCGTCCCGGATTTCGCTTTGCGACGAACAACATATCCCAATGCTATCGGTTTCTGAAGACTGGGGGAAAAAGTTCCCGAAGTAACACTCCCGATGACATCATCACCGTCAAGAATGTCATAACCCTGACGTGGGATAGCTTTCCCTTCAAGCTCAAGACATACCAGGCGACGCTTGGGCTTTTCCTCTTTCTGTCGAGCGAGAACATCATGGCCTATGAAATCCTTGTCAAGTTTGACAATCCATGACAGGCCGGCTTCAATCGGAGTCGTAGTTTCATCGATGTCATTGCCGTACAATGCCATCTTCATTTCCAGACGCAGAGTATCTCGAGCCGCTAAACCAATTAGTTCCATATTATGCTTTTTGCCGGCTTCGGTTACCGCTCTCCAAACAGCATCGGTATGCTCTGGTGGAATGTAGATTTCAAAGCCGTCCTCACCAGTGTAACCCGTACGTGAAAACATCATCTTTGCTCCGGCCACCGATGCTTCCGCCCAGGTATAGTAAGACATTCCACCTAGATCGTAATCTGTGATCTGAGACATAACCTGTTCAGCATTGGGGCCCTGGATGGCTAACAAGCTTGTTAGCGGCGACCGATCAACTAGTTCGGCATCAGCGGAAAGATTTGATCTTAACCAGTCGAAATCCTTATCGATATTGGCAGCATTCACTACTAACATGTAATCGGTTGGTAGACGGTAAATAAGCAGGTCATCTACTATCCCGCCGGAGGGTAATGTCATGCAGTTGTACTGAATCTGTCCCACCTCGAGTTCAGCGATATTGTTGGTTGTTACTTTTTGCAGAAAATCAAGAGCTCTCGGACCGGAAACTTCGAACTCACCCATATGGGAAAGATCAAATAGACCAACATTATTCCGAACGGCCAGATGTTCGGCTGTGATTCCCTGGTATTGAATCGGCATTTTGAAACCAGCGAACTCAACCATCTTACCACCGGCTGCAAAGTGGTAGTCGTAAAAAGCTGTTTTAACAATCTCATCCGTCATAGCAGGTTATTTCCCTAAAAATCCTGGTTACTCAATTATTTCAGGGAAATAACGAGAGAGTAACGAAAAATGTCAACGTCTATGTTGGCGACTGTCTATGTTGATAACGGTGATAACCGGAAGCGGTTTTCCCGATTGATAGACCGGAGCTCTCGCAGCAATGCGATTCGATCATTGGAATAATCGATAATGAATCTGATCAATGGAAGATAGAATTGTTAGTGCGAATATTTGCGGCGCAAATTTTGCTCTCTTATAAAAAACCTTTTTTTTGTTGTAAAGACAACAAATGTAGTTATCTTCTTTATTAAGAAAGACGGGTGCTTCCGGCTCGGAAACCAGCAATATTGATGGACACTATTGGTCTTACAAATTAAGTTTGGCTCTAAAATTTATTGTGAATTTGTTGCCTTGTCTGAGCAGCAAGTAGGCTGGATAACTGTAAATATTCTTACATCTATTTGAGCATATTCTATTAGCAGTTACTCCTCCGACAATAAGTCCTGAGGAATAAGACCTAAGTGAAGGTTGTATGTTGTGAGTACGAGGCGGTCCATTCGGTAGTACTTACTTTATCTCACACAGGAGGTCTTCTATGAGAAGAATGTTTACAATCCTGACAGTCGTTGGTTTTGTAGCCCTGATTGGTGCATTACCGGCATTGGCTGACTGGGAGCCGGGGGATGGACACAAAATGCATTATCCGCAGCTTCCCAATGAAACGGGCTGGAACGTGAATGCCACGTATCCACAAACACTGGCCGACGATTGGGAGTGCTCGGAGAGCGGACCAGTTAATGAGATTCACTTCTGGGGTTCCTGGCTTGGTGGAGAAGTTGGGATACTTCATGGGTTCAATATAGCAATCTACTCCGACATCCCTGATCCTGACGGTTCCGGTCCGGAGTATAGCAGACCGGGCGCAGAACTGTGGGCTCGATTTATTCCAATTGAAGAAATAATTATTCGTCAGATCATACCGGACCCCCAGCTATGGGAGGGATGGTACGATCCTCTTACTATGACTTATAATTACCCCGACCACGATAATTACTGGCAATACAATATTTTCAATATTCCTGACCCATTCTATCAGACTATAGGGGACACCTTCTGGTTGGTTATATCAGCAGTAGTTGAGGAAGAAGTTCCAGAGAAGCTCTGGGGTTGGAAATCCTCGATTGATCACTGGAATGATGACGCTGTGTGGTCAGAATCCGGCCCGCCATTTATCTGGGGTGAACTATATGAACCCCCGCTTTTCGAGGTCTCAATGGACTTGTCGTTTGTTATTAATGCTTCTGAGGAAGATCTCGGTGCTTGTTGTTATCCTGATGGATCATGCGCCGATTTGACTCAAGCCGTTTGTATAGCATCGTCTGGTATCTGGCAGGGACTTGGAACGGTTTGTTTAGGCGATAACAATTCTAATGGCATTGATGATGCATGTGAAGGAGCCGCTGATTCCGATGGTGACGGTATCCCTGATGATGGTGATGGCAGTGGTTTCCCGGGCGACAACCCCTGTGTAGGCGGAAACACTG
>QNAG01000034.1 GCA_003641415.1 Candidatus Zixiibacteriota bacterium
CCTGATCTGTTACCCAGTCGCGTAATCTTGCTCCCAACAAAAGGGATGAAGCGGCTGCTACTTTAGCTTCTTGGGACAGATGACTTACCGATCCCTCTCGCACGGTTGTTTTTGTTGCAACGGTCATGGGATCATTTTCTATTGTTGCCCCCCATCTTCCAATAGTGTGCTCGGTGACATTATCTAACTGTTTCGTTTTCATACTAACGACCCTGTTTCATATTGATACATCTATTAAAAGTATCGACTATGATCTTATGTTCTTTAGTGTGATATCGGAAACCTCGAACGATAGCACGCCGAGCTCTTGGTGCAAATACACCGGTAGCGTTCATGTTGACAACTTCATAAAAACATAAAAACATAAAAACATTTAGTTGACATATATGTTCAGGGGTGATAACCTAAAGAGCTCGAATTACCGAACTTTTGTCTTAAATGTCACGGAAGATATTTGAGATTTGAGAGAGGGGGATAAAATGAGCAATGGATTTGAACTGAAAATTTTGGTGTGCTGTGAATGTGGAGAAGAGTTTGTTTTCACAGCTGCAGCACAAGAGTATTTTGCTGAGCGTGGTTACACCGAAGATCCTAAAAGGTGTAAAACCTGCCACATGAAGCACAAAAAATCCCAACGGAATAACCATCATTCCGAAGAGAATGAACATCATCATAGTATAGTCCGAAATACAGAGTAATGATAAAATAAAAACCCCGACTTAATACAGTCGGGGTTTTTGCGATGAGCGGCCAGGGAGGAAGCCGCCCATGAAGTTTGTCTGATAATTATTGTAGTAGTGTCATCTTTTTGGTCTGACTGAATTCTTCTGAGACAATTCGGTAAAAGTAAACACCGGAAGCCACTTCCTTTCCATATTCATTGGTGCCGTCCCAGATAACACTGTGTGGCCCCGTTTCAGTTGTTTCATCCAGTAATGTCCTGACTTTCTGTCCTATTAAATTAAATATTTCCAATGTAACCTTGCCTGATATGCTAATTGTGAAATCAATTGTAGTTGAGGGATTGAACGGATTCGGATAGTTCTGATTAAGTACTGGTGTTATCGGAAGCTGATCAGGGTTATCATCTCCGGAATCATCATCAGTATCAGCTGCGAATCCCACTGTGAAATCAGCATGCATGGTTTCGGCGGATAGTGATATATTATCGACTTTGACGAATGAAACACCATCCTCATAAGAATCTGAGTTTGGTGTCGTGAGAGCATCAAATGTGCGCCTGTTCAAACCACCGGGGAAAGGATCACGATCGTCGCCGTAATCCAAGCCAAGCTCAAGTTCCCATATACCGTCTGCTTGTTCCAGGGCGACTCGATAATGGTAGGCAGGGTTCTCCCCTTGCCACCATTCCTGCGTGTTGTTAGTTTTGGCATCATCGATATGCCAGATTAGTAGACCGGATTCGGGAAGGTAACTGTCGAAACCGGTCTTTTGCCTGTTTTCTACAAGGAAGTACTCGTCACCAGTTCCACCTCCGGTCCACAGACGGTATATCTCGCCGGTGGTCTCAACCAAACCTATGGGGTGAGAATTAGAGTTAGCCGAGATTACGGTTGGTGTAGCGAAACCCATCTGGACACGACACCAGGCACACGGATGCGATGGAGATTCGCCCATGCCAGATGGTCCTAACCAACAACCATAGGACATTATTCCCCACTTGCCGATACCATGTGATCCGGAACCATCGATATCATATAAATCCGGCAAACCGAAAAAGCTATGTCCGAGTTCATGGCAATAAACACCGATTGTCATATCGCCTGCGTGTGACCAGAATTCTGGTTGCACGGTATAACTGGAGATATACACACCATCCTTAAGTCGCGGACTAATCCCCCATTTATGAGACCAAATATCGCTGTTATGGCCAGTGTACTCGGCCCCGGGACCAGTGTGTACGATTATTAGAAGATCAACATAACCATCACCGTCATTGTCGTAATTGCTGAAATCGATTTGTCCATCGACTGCATCAACAAGGTCCTCGCAGAGTTTCTGCGTGTTATTAGGATATGCCCCTGTGCCGTTTTTGTTATTTACATAGTAATCATAAGTTTGCGGAGCCTCGGTCCAGCCTATGGATGATGGCAGGTTAACAGATATCATATCCATTTGGCCATAAGAAACCTCATTGTAATAGTTCCTGACCGTATTCCCAGCAGTATCAAACAAAAGGGAATCAAAAAAGTTAGCCGAAACCGAACAGGCCTGATCACTGAATTGAACCAGAAGACACAAAGCGCGACGCTCAGAAGTAACTACTGGCGTACCATCAGGTCTGTATTTCAAGATGGAGTGGTTATTATTATTGTATAAATCAGGCGTTCCTATTCCTTTCGCCTGGTGTTCGTCAGCATGAGCCACAAAATATGGAGTAGAGATTTTACCGGTTGCTATTTCATCCCTTATTTGTGGATGTGGGGGGCTTGCATTGACGCTCATTACGGTGACAATCAAGGAGAGTACCAATACCACAGCTACTGTGGGCAGCTTCCTTTGATTGAGTGTTTGTATCATAATTGACCTCCCTGAGCAAGATTTCTACGGAACCAACAGAGGTTCCGGATAGTGTTTCAGTTTCTAATGAGAGACTTTTGCAAAGGGGGTGCCGCTCTTTGTGGTTAGCTATAAGGCGTGGTGAAACAAAGAGTTAACGCAAGCTGCCGGGCGCTCAGCACCCGGCAGCAGGTGGGTCGATAGAAGAAACTGTAGGGAGATTCCCACAATCACAAGGTTGCTTACCTTAGAAATTGATTCCTGTAGACAGGGCGACATTCAAGCCCTTGCTGGATGATGGAGAAAGAGATTTCCCGGTAACGGTGGCTATATCGACGTAGAAACCTCCCAAATGAACGCCGGTTCCGAAAGAGAAAGCAGTGGTCTTGCTTCCTCCTGTGGCGAAACCTGCTCTCAATGGGAACATTCTCAGCAGGCCAGCCCATTCCACTCCGGCTGCAAGACGGGGTTTCTTTGATGCTCCTGCCGCTCTCCGGAACCCTTGTTCCCAGTCAACAGCCCACAGCAACTTACCTGATGTATTGGCCACTCCAACATTCATAACTGCCGGTAAATTAGTTGAGAATGACGGAATGTCATTGCTATAATCCTCTGAAACAACATAATCTTCGTCCATGTTGTCCACAGTCATGGTATCAAAGCTAAACAGGTAGCCGTGTTCCTCTGTACCGGAAGTCCACGAGATCGTACTAAGCATGTTCTTGATACGGGCGCCAACTGTGTAGTCATCGCTTAATTGCAAGGCGGCTCCAACATCGAGGGCAAAACCTGATCCACCAGTGGCGGTTCGAGCAACAACATGACCTTCGCCGGCAAAGCCGGTTTCATAGGTAGCCGCCAGCCCCTCGAGTTCGACAACCTGCTCCATGCCAAGGCCGCGAATATACTTGGCCGTTGCGCCTACTGTCAGTTGCCTGGTTCCCAGAGTATAAACAGGCAAACCATACGAAACGCCTGCGGCGATGTAGCCAATAGCGTCCGAGTAGGAACCTGTGACATTGATTGTGTCCCCAAAGGTGTTTCCGTCGAAAATCAAGTTGATGATATCCTTGTTGAGATTTACGTCCGCCTGACCAATACCTGAGACCGAAAAGGCAAATGAACCAAAAGACAGAGAAATTGCTGAAGCCTCAATATCTGCTGAGATATCCAGGCCATCATCAGGGACCCTGTCCAGCAAATACTCTTTGTCGTTACTTGTCAGCACGGCGCCGGTGTAGTTATTGTAATCATCAAGACTGAACGAGTTGTTGCTGATGTTGGCTCCAAAGCCTACAATCTCAATTCCCGACCTTTGATTTCCATCGAATCCCAGATTAGCAGGATTATTCCGGTACGCTTCTACCCCTGTCGCCAGGGAAGTATAAGCTCCACCCATAGCTACACTTCGAGCGGACGACTGACTGGCGGCTGATGTAGAAGAACTCATTAGAAGTAAGGCCATCGTGATAACCGCAACTGCTCCAAAAACTCTGTTTCGAACAATTTTGTATTTTTTCATAATTTCAATCATGACGGCCTCCTTTAGAATTCACCGTCGAAAAGGTATTCAACCTCAATGCGGCCAATCACAGTGATGTAGTCATCTTCCATGAGTTTAACCGCCTGTCCATCAGAGCCATGCAAAACAACCTCAGAACCAATGTACAGTGTATCATTCTCCAGAACTCGAATCTGTATACTGTCGAGTGATATGGTCTGCGACAACATAGCCGTAGTGTCGATCACGATGCCGTTAGTATTGGTCGGAGCTGCTGTAACATAGAGCGAATCGAAACATAACTGAGCGCTATCGCTGTTAAGTTGTAGAGAGTCACCATCGAGATAGATGTTCACATGGGCTCCGATGGGCAAATGATTAACCAGACGGTAAACGAAACGACCTTCGATAAAGTGATCTGTAATGACATCGATATCGTCTTGGTTGATTTTTTCGGATTCAATGTCAACATCTACTGTAGATTCATTGATTATCATCTCCAGCGGAGCGTTAATTTTCACTTGAGCGAACACGTAATCGTTACTGGTAATAGTTCCCTGATATGCCCCGTCTCCAAATGTCACTGCCCCCGTAGCTTCTATATGGGTGGGGATGGGCGATAGGAAATCAGCCACCTCGGTGTTGGTAATCTCACTTGTGACGCTTGTGGCAAAACCGCGAGGGGTAATATCACCAGTTATGGCAAGGTTCTTACCGTTGTCTCCGGAAAGCTGGATACTTACTTCTCCCGGAAGATCTATTCCGTTTTCAACGATCAGTGTGACGACGGCGTTGACGAGTTCGATATTATCGAATCCGGTTGGTACCTCAATATCCTCGGAGATGCCGTCGAAAGTGGCGGACACAGTCTGAAACAGACCCGTGACCGAACCAAAAGACAAATCAGTCAATTCTGCCGTAACCGATACGGAATCTGTAGCTGATATTGTTCTTTGCTCTGTTCCGAAACCCTCGATGCTCGCAACAACATTAATGCTCAATTCCTGGGGAACCACTGCTGACTGCGGAACCAATTGATAGTTGCTAAGGTTCTGGTTTACCTCAACAGTTTGTAATGCCGCCACTGGTATTGGTCCCAATGTCAGAGGTGAACCAAGTGCATTCCTGATGTCAGGCACAGTGACTGTGAGGTTAGCATCAAGACTGGTCTGGTTGGTTATTGTTAATCCCAGATTGCCTGAAGCAAGACTGGCGGTATCAATCCGGTCATTCTCAGCCAGGGCGGCCGTAGTAGAATCGGTTAAGCTCAACCCGGGAATTTGCGCTGTTGCCTCTGTTACCTGAAGGGTGTTGCTGAATGTAAGATCGGTACTTATGTACCGGGTCGATACCTCGGTAATTGTGTCACCCGGGGTGTGATAACCGGAGATGACTTTGACATTGCCGGGGATAGTTTTACCGGCCAGGTCAAGCTTCACAACAGCTGTGTTTCCACTATACAACTCAGATCGATGTGTTCCCGATACGATAATTGCTTCAGTAGTACCGTCCACCAAATCAATGCTTATCTCATCCAGAGTTATACCAAGACCATTGGCGATTGTTACCTCCACATACCCGGTTGAAAAAGTGGCCGTAGAGAAAGTGCTGAACTCCGGCATGTCGGAGGTGATCTCAAACGTAGTGTTCAGTACAATAGCCATATCTCCCGGCAGAGTATCGGCCAAACCCGTAATTTCACTGAGACTGATTGACACCGGATCGACAGTGGGAGGGTTAATATCTATAGCCCCCAATTGTTTGGATAGAGAATACACCAAATCGTCAGTGGAGAGGTTGTCCTGATCGAGTGATACCGTGTCCAGATCTTCTGTAATGCTGAACATAACAACCCCTGAATCGTTGATACTCAGTTTATCATCTCCGATTTTATCAACTATTTCAGCCATCTGGTAAGTTCGATTAACCACAGGTACGACCAACTGTGTTGCCCAGGTGGGAGATTCCGGTTTCTCGATCGTACACTGCGCAAGGGTAAGAAACATTACAATGACAATCCCCCCCAGAAACATTTTAGTGGCGAGCTTGAAGAAGAAGGATTCATAGAAGGAATCATTTACCCTTCTTTTTTTGTTACCTCTATTAGGCGTCATATAACACCCCCGTGGTTTTTGAGTTTCATTTTGTCTCATCAGGATGCTTTGCAAAGGGAATGCCATTTTGGTCAGAACGAGCAAACAGCATATAGGAAGGCATATTACAGCAATAAAGTGCCTGTATGCAGAGACCAATTATTGAGACTGTTGATCATGAGAGAGGGGGAGGTTCCCCATATTGTATTGTTGGTCGTTTGATGTTATATTGTTTCAGGAGGTATGTTAGAAATGGGAATGCCCAAGTATGATCGGCTGCTTCATATTCTAAACTTGTTGCGGGCGCGGAGAAATCTGACTGCCGCCAAACTGGCTGAAGAGTGTGGAGTAACCGAGCGATCCATTTATCGGGATATTCTGGCTTTGTCGGAAGCCAATATCCCAATCTACTACGATAATGGATATAAACTGGCTTCCGATAATTTTCTACCCCCGCTTAATTTTGATCTGGATGAATACCAATGTTTGCGTCTGGCTCTTGAATCCAGCCCTTTGAAGCAGGCTGATAAGTATGCTCGACTGATTAGTCGTATTTCCGCCAAAATCGAGGCTGGGCTCCCTGAAGCAGTCAGAAAAGAAAAGAAGTTTGCGCCACACACTACCCACGTGTCCATATTCACTTCCACCGGACAGGAGCAAACGGAGGAGTTTTTTGGTATTATTGAAGAAGCCATTAGCCAGTGGCGTTGTTTGAAAATGACTTACGAATCAATCAATTCCGGGACTAAAGAGCGTATTGTCGAACCATATTTCATGATTTTTCGTGGGCGAGCGTTTTACTTCGTTGCCTACTGCCGTTTAAGAAAAGAGTTCCGTACGTTCCGGGTCGACAGAGTGGTTGATCTTAAGATGATTGATGAAGAATTCAAACGCCGCAGCAACATCGATCCTGAGAGTTATTTTGAGGGCAGTTGGGAAATTTACAGTGGCGAATCTGTGGAAGTTGTTGTTCGGTTCACAGGGGCGGCTTCCCGGGTAGTGCTTACCAGTACCCATCATCAAGACGAAATCGTTGAGAAGACAGATGAAGGGAAAGTGATTTACCGGGTAGTTACCAGGGGGTTGGAGGAAATTCAACGCTGGTTACTTGGTTTTGGTGGCGAAGTGGAAGTGTTGGAACCCCCGGAACTGCGAGACTCAATGCAGCAGGTAGGGGCTGAGATATACCAGAAATACGAAGACAAGCACGACTGATTACTGAAAATTAGCCATAGAAAAACAGGTTGACCGAACCTCGCCGGTGAGCTTCTTTGGTTTTATGCGTAACTTTACAACTCAGCAATTGGCTCTGGCTGGACTGGTCGCTGCGGTCTACGCTGTTCTCAGTCTTGTGTTCCAGCCTATCTCTTTTGGTGTCTATCAGGTACGTGTGGCTGAGGCTTTGACCGTATTGCCATTTCTCGTTGGAGCGGCAATCCCGGGGCTCTTCGTCGGGTGTCTGCTGGCGAACATCCTGGGTGGGATGGGCTGGCTTGATATCGTGTTCGGACCTCTCATTACTCTGGTGGCAGGAATCCTGACATACTATGCGGGTCGTTTGAGAAATCGTACTCTTGTGGAAATATGTGCTCTGTCAGTCATCGCTCTCATGTGGGCTGGCGCGGTCTATCTATTGACTTCTTTTGAGTTCTCCAGCAAAACAATCGCAGGAACCGCTCTGTCACTGGCCGGGTTGTTGCCAGTCGTGTTTGTTTCTTTCGGAAGGCGGAAAGTTGATGCGTTGATGAAAGAGCGTTTCTGGACTATGGCTACAGTGAGCCTGATAATAATAGTTGTCTCGATCCCTCTTCTTAAGAGGATTGATGACCTATATTTATTAATTTGCGGAAGCTTGCTGCTGGTGGCAGCTATGTTCAGCGCGATTACGCTTACGTGGATATGGCTCAATGAGCAACCCCCTGGCATTCTCTTGGCGCCTTTGCCACCAGTGGTTCTTAATGCATTTGGAGTCTCGGCGTATCTGGCTGGAATCATTGGGGTTGATTACTGGTTTTGTGTCCAGATGATAGGTGTAGGTCAGTTAATAGCCTGCTATGTGCTGGGGTTGCCCATACTGTTGATCCTGAGAAGGCGCAACATTTTTGGCTAACAAATTTGAGCGTGCTTGTAGCATACACGGAAATTGTAATTAAAAGAAGTCTCAATTTTACCCACACCAAGGGGCTCCACCCTACTATAGCTCTGGCGGAACCACCAAGGGGTTCCACCCTACTATAGTTCTGGCGGGACCACTAAGAGGGTTCCACCCTACTATAGTTCTGGCGGAACCACCAAAGGATTCCACCCTACTATAGTTCGCGTAGCGGCGGGCCTTGTGTCCGCCGATCCAATGGTGGGAGACAAACCCCCAGTCTACGCGGAACGCGAACAGCGTCTTTTGAGACATCTATACCATCGGTGCATAATGGCGGATTCGTGATGGCTATAATTTGTCCCTTGTAGGAAGGCCAGGCAAAACTTTGGTTTTGATTAAGTAACTATCTGAATTACCTTTTTCAGGGATAATTAAAATATAGGTAGATTTCTTTAATGTGAGAAGACTTGATATATGAATTTTACAATTCGTTCCGTAACGCCAGACGACAAAAACTGGGTACTCGATGTGGTTCGTGGCTGGGGAGCGGATTTCATAGTCAGCCGTGGGCGTAAAATCTATCCCGCCGAGATCGAAGGATTTTTAGCCGTAAATTCTGAAGGGAAGCGTGTTGGTCTGGTAACATTTGAGATCAACGAGAATCAGTGTGAAATAGTCACATTGGATGCCTTCGAGAAATTCAGCGGTATTGGTACCGCTTTGAACAAAAAGGTAACAGGGGTCGCTCGGCAACGAGGGTGTAGTCGGTTATGGTTGATCACAACGAACGATAATCTTGATGCCATCAGATTTTACCAGAGACGCGGGTTTGTCATTGCTGCTGTGCATGTAGGTGCGCTCAACGAGTCACGTCGCATAAAACCAAGCGTCCCAAAGATCGGTATGCATGGCATCCCCATCCGCGATGAAATTGAGTTTGAGATAATGCTGTAAAACCTTACTCCCCGAACCGTTCCTGTTTGCCCAGCATAACCTCGTGCAGGCGTTCGTAGATTGGTCCTTGAGGAGTAAGAGTAGATTTGAATAAAATGAGACGATCCAATCTGAGTTGTGCAGGCTCAAATCGGTAGTTCTTAATATGGTTAAGCAAACTGTCGAGTCCCTTTGGTGATTTTACCCTGGCGACAGTCAGATGCGGACTGAAGCGTTTATTGTCCGGCTTAAAATCCAGATCTCGAATGGACTGTTCGACCTCTTCCGCCAGATTAGTCAGGGCGTCAAACGCTGCTCCTTCAGCCAGACCAGCCCAGATGACTCGTGGCTGCTTCAAATTTGGAAAACCACCAAGACGATCAATAACGGTCTCTACAGGTTCATGGTTGGCAGCAATCCTGTTGAGAGCGGCGCTAATATCATCAACAGCGCTTTCCTCGGTATCGCCGAGGAAACGGACAGTAACGTGGATATTTTTCGGATCGACCCACTTGATATTTCCGCCGTATTGTCTTAGTTCTGATGATACTTCTCTGAGTTTCTGTTTAACTTGTTCGGTAAGAGGAAGAGCAATAAATAGTCGCAGCATAGTTGTGTTCCTGACAGGCTTGGATTAGTGATCAATATTTTAGTTTTCCTTGATATCCAGAATCTCCCGGCGCAGCATTTCCAAGGCTGCATAGACGGCGCGCGTACGATTGATTCTGCGAAGAGTCCCAAAATTGAAAGGACGGGCGTACGTTTCATGAATCGACGATAGACCTATGAAGGTCGTCCCAACCGGTTTATCATCAGTGCCACCTTCAGGACCGGCGATGCCAGTGATCGCAAGGGCATAATCGGATTCAAATTTCTTGCGGCAACCGGTGGCCATTTCTTTGGCACATTCCGCCGATACCGCGCCGTACTGGTCTATCGTAGCTGAGTCAACTCCAAGCTGGTTGATTTTCACATCGTTAGCATAGGCAATCACCCCCCCGAGGAAGTACTTTGATGAACCCGAAACGGATGTTATTATCTGCCCCAACTGACCACCGGTACAAGATTCGGCCACGGCCAGAGTACGGTCATTGTCCATAAGTAGTTGGGCTATGACTCCTTCAAGGACATCTTTATCATATCCAAATATGTAGTGTCCTATGGCTCCTTCAATATCTCTGGCAGTTTTCTGTGCTCTCTCTTTCGCCTCAGAATCGGTGTCTGCAGTGGCTATCACTCGCAATTCGATACCACTTGGTGAGGGGAGATAGGCCAGCTTTATATTTCGATCCAGACTCAACTCTGGCGTGATTAGTTCCGCAAGTTCTGATTCCACAATGCCGATTGTTTTCAAGCTCACCATTTTTACTGGTGTCCCGATATTCATTCTCTGAAAATATGGGATAACTTCATCGAGCATAATTTGTTCCATCTCAAAAGGAACTCCTGGAAGAGCGATAAACACACGTCCCTTTTCAGAAATGCAAATACCAAGGGCTGTCCCGTGCTTGTTTGGAAAGGGAGTCGCTCCCTGTGGAAGAAGTGCCTGGTTCTGGTTGATAGCTGGCATTTCAGTTTTACGTTCAGCGAAGCGGTGACGAATATCTTCAAGAATATCCTCGTGAAAAATCAGGTTTCGTTTGAAAACCTTTACTATGGCTCGCTTGGTAATATCATCATCAGTCGGTCCCAGCCCGCCGGTAGTTATAATAACGCGGGCTCGCCTCATAGCCAAACGAAAGCACTCTTCCATAGCCTCCAGAGAATCTCCGACCGAGCTGCGATACCTGACTTCAAGTCCTATACTCGTCAACTGTTGTGCGATAAGGGCCGCATTTGTGTCAACCCGGTGACCGGTCATTATCTCGTCGCCAATAGTGATTATTTCACAATCCATATTCATTCTTCCCTTATACCTGTCACAGCAGCGTCAAGCACCATAATATCCGATTACAAAGATTACTATCTGAGTGGCGAGGTTGGCCTGAATCCCAGCCACGACATCATCCATCGTTACACCCCACCCTCGGGGCAGCCGTTCTGCCTGGGCAGCCGGAGGAATCTTAATTACATCAAAAATACGAAAAGCTACAAATGCAATAGCATAGTTAGTGAGAGAAAAAGGTACGAACAACAACGCGATGAACATCCCCGCCCATTCATCTATAACTATTTTCTTGGAATCATGGCCATAGAAGTTTTCAGCTTCACCGGCAATCCAGATAGAAAGAACAGTAGTGATTACAGCTACTCCTGCAAGTGTCGATAGATTTCCCCCGATCAGATAATAGGCTATTAGCCAGGCTGGCACCGTTCCTGTTGTACCCGAAACGATAGGTGAGTAACCAGAATAGAAACCGGAAGCGAGTGTTTGAAAAAAGATTCGTTTCATGATAATGCTGTCATTTAAGAATGGTTTTGATCATAAAAAAGTATTTAATTATATAGTTAATCCCTGTCCAGAGCGTTATTGCCGCTGTGATCCAGAGAAGGATGTTGAAATAGAGAGGGTAATTAAATGTTAGTAATTCCGCTGCAGGGCTGTTGAAATGCTCCAGGACCATTATAAGGTTAAGATATGCCAGAACCAGGCCAACTACTGTTAGTTGTAAAAACGTCTTTACTTTAGCAAGCCAACTTGGGGGAATAAATACACTCCTGTATGCAGCCATTAGTCTCAGGCCGGTAATGCCAAACTCCCGCCCAACAATCAACATCACCGGCAAGGGTGAGACAATACCCAACGCAATGAAAGATATCAAGGCACATGAGACAAGAATTTTGTCAGCCAGGGGATCCATGAATTTCCCGAAGCCTGTAACAATCCCATACTTGCGAGCATAGTGACCATCAGCCAGATCGGTAAGAGCAGCTATGATAAACAGCGCTAAAGCCAACAACTTGGCGTAGAAGTTGTCCAAGATAAAGAAGTACATAAAGATAGGAGCAATGATGATACGCAGCAATGTCAGCTTATTCGGAATGTTCATGGATGAATAATGTATACAGGAAAACAGAGGGTGTCAATTGAGATTTAGCGAAAACCAATCCTGATTTGGGTAGTGGTTACAAAAATAAAATCTTAATAAATAAAAAAACCCAAGCAGTGCGGGTGACAACTGCCTGGGTGGACGATATTAGGTAATCCACAGAAAGAGTAACACTTTCCGATTGCACGATTAAGATACTCGATAATCTTTTTTTGTCAAGTAAAATCTGCAATAAATTTACAAATTTTAGGGAAGAAGAGTAAGCGAGTTATATTATAGCTACTTCTCTTTACTTGAACGATCTGACTGCTTTATTAAAATGAGAAAAAGTAATGTTGAATTTGAAGGTATTGAAACAATAAAAGGCCTTTTTTCCACAACTGTTGTGGAAAAAATGTTAATATAATGTGAGCATCGCTGTATCACGTTGGAAATAAGCGAGATAACCGAAAATGCTCTTATGATGTTGATGCTGATAATTTTAGTAATAACCAAAGGTTTCATATTGTTTTGTCATTCAATGGCTTATCGACAGGGAGTTATTGATACGCCTGTCATTTATTGATAGTTGGTTGCGAGGGGCTGAAGTGTTTCCTTTGTAGGGTTTTGTAGGGCAACCAAATAGAGAATATCTAAGAAAAAACACAATTTTTTGTGGCTGATGAATCAAGAGCCACTATATCTTGTGCCTGCAAATAGATTCTATGCAACAACGTATGATAAACGATTTTATTTTTTTACTGAGTGGAGTCGTTTCTGATTGTGAAAGTTTAGAGTAGATCGGGGTTGGGAAATGTCCCAAACGGCAAGGATTGCCATTTCTCGATGACTTTTTTGTGATTATAGGAGGTATAATTTGAAGGTTCAGCGGTTTTTCACGCAAGAAGGTGAGTCCCCTTACAGCCGCATAAGCTTTTCCAAACGTTCTTCGAAAATTACCAACCCTGATGGTACGGTTGTTTTCGAACATAATGATATTGATATCCCGGAAGCTTGGTCACAAGTTGCGGTGGATATTTTGGCTCAGAAGTATTTCAGGAAAGCTGGCGTTCCTCAGAAGGATGAGCACGGTAATATTATCAAGGATGATGAAGGTAATACCGTGACTGGCGGAGAAACAGATTCCCGCCAGATTTTTAACCGTTTGGCGGGGTGTTGGAAGTACTGGGGACAGAAGTATGGTTATTTTGATACCGATCATGACGCCCGAGTCTTTTACGATGAAATGTGTTATATGTTGGCGTCGCAAATCGCTGCTCCCAATTCTCCTCAATGGTTCAATACTGGTCTTCACTACGCCTATGGTATTGAGGGAGTAGCCCAGGGTCATTTCTATGTTGATCCAGACACACATGTTTTGACAAAGTCCAGGAATGCTTACGAACGACCACAGCCGCACGCTTGTTTTATACAATCGGTAAGCGATGATCTGGTCAACGAGGGCGGCATAATGGACCTATGGGTGAGGGAAGCTCGCCTGTTTAAGTATGGTTCCGGAACCGGTTCGAACTTTTCCAGCATCCGTGGATGCGGTGAGTCGCTGTCGGGGGGGGGGAACTCGTCAGGTTTGATGTCATTTCTGCGGATTGGAGACCGAGCTGCCGGCGCTATCAAGTCGGGTGGTACCACGCGGAGAGCAGCCAAGATGGTAACACTTGATCTCGACCACCCCGACATTGAAGACTTCGTTGCCTGGAAGGTTGTAGAAGAGCAAAAAGTAGCTGCTATGGTCGCTGGGTCGCATATCATCCGTGATAATTTACAGGCGATTGTGACTGCTGCCAGGATAGCCGGAGACAATGGCGATACAGTTTTTCAAACCGACTCCAAGAAGAACCCTGCTCTTAAACAAGCCATAAAGAGGGCGCGCGGTTACGCTGTACCGGGCGCATACATCAAGAAAATTCTGGATCTGGTCAATCAAAATATCAAAGATATTGAGTTTGTGGTCCTTGATACCAACTGGGAAGGGGATGCGTATTCCACTGTTTCCGGGCAGAACTCTAACAACTCGGTCAGGGTTCCCAATAGTTTCTTTGAAAGACTCAAAGAGGGGGGCGACTGGCACCTTATTCGTAGGACTGATGGAGAAGTAGCGAAAAAACTGCCGGCTGCTGAACTTTGGGATAAAATTACCTATGCCGCCTGGGCCTGTGCCGATCCCGGAGTGCAATTCGATACCACCATCAACGAATGGCATACGTGCCCGAAAGATGGCCGTATCAACGGTTCCAATCCTTGTTCCGAGTATATGTTCCTTGATGATACCGCCTGCAATCTGGCTTCAATCAATGTTGTCAAGTTTCTCAGGGAAGACGGGTCGTATGACATCAAGGGTTTCCTTCACGCTGTTCGTCTGTGGACAATTGTACTGGAAATATCTGTGCTTATGGCTTCCTATCCTTCTCGAAAGGTTGCTCAACGTAGCTACGAGTATCGGACTCTCGGACTCGGCTATGCCAATATTGGTACTCTTCTTATGCGATTGGGGATCCCGTACGATTCCCCCGAAAGCTATGCCTGGACCGGAGCTCTCTCTGCTATGTTAACCGGACAAGCTTATATAACATCGGCGGAGATGGCCAAAGAGCTGGGACCGTTCCCGAACTTCTTCCGCAACCGGGATGACATGCTGCGGGTAATTCGCAACCATAGACGCGCAGCGTACAATGCAAAAAAATCTGAGTACGAAGATCTGACTGTAAAGCCAACTGGTATCAATCCCAATTATGTTCCGGAAGAACTCGTTGTAGCTGCTCGTCAAGTGTGGGATACGGCTTTGGAGATGGGGGAAACTCATGGTTTTCGCAATGCTCAGGTTTCTGTCGTCGCCCCCACCGGCACTATTGGGTTGGTGATGGATTGTGACACGACAGGAATCGAACCCGACTATGCTCTGGTGAAGTTCAAAAAACTGGCTGGAGGTGGGTATTTTAAGATCATGAACAATTCGGTGTCGATTGCCCTGAAAAAACTCGGCTACGATACTGAGCAGATTAACGATATAATCAGTTATGCCACTGGCCATCGAACACTCAAAAAGGCTCCGTTTATTAATCATGAATCACTACAAGCCAAGGATTTCACCGAAGTAGAACTTAACGCTGTTGAGGAATCTCTCAAGGATGCTTTCGATGTCACCCTGGCTTTTGGCAAAGCGAACCTTGGAGATGAATTTCTAAAAGATACTCTTGGTTTCTCAGATGAAACAATCGCTGCGGTAGATTTCAACCTGCTTAAGGAGCTCGGATTCACAGCCGACCAAATTGAAGCTGCCAACGAGTATAGCTGTGGCACCATGACTATTGAGGGTGCACCCCATCTGGATCCGAAACATCTGGCTGTGTTTGACTGTGCCAGTCGATGTGGGAAAAAAGGTAAACGTTTAATTAATTTTGAGTCTCACATCAAGATGATGGGGGCGGCCCAGCCGTTTATCTCGGGCGCCATTTCCAAGACAATCAACATGCCGGCTGAAGCTGA
>QNAG01000035.1 GCA_003641415.1 Candidatus Zixiibacteriota bacterium
AAAGTTTTCATCCCTCACTATACCAATCTTAAACTCGGTGTTAATAGTCTGAAGCCAGTGCCGTGTGAATTACAAGTGCTGGTAGGAGAGAAGAAATACCCGGTGACGCTGCATGTGATAAGCTTGGGAAAGACAGGTGTACAGGTCTACTTTATTGGAAACGAGCGCTTCTTTTCCCGTGAAGGTGTCTATCTCGATCCGGACACTGGCAAGGATTATGAAGACAACGACGAGCGTTTTGTTTTCTTCTCCCGAGCGGTTTTGGCCGTTATGCGCCAACTGGATTACAAACCAGATGTAGTTCACGCTCACGATTGGCAGACAGCGTTGATTCCTGTGTATCTAAAAACTACAGATTCCGATGATTCGTTTTTTAGCTCCACCCGCTCAGTTTTGACAATTCACAATCTGGCCTACCAGGGGAAATTCAAGCACGAACATTTCAGTTTGCTGGGATTGGGAAATGAGTTATTTCTACCGGCTACGGGAGCGTTTGAATTCTATGGTAAAGTTAATTTCCTGAAAGGGGGCATATTCCACGCTGACCGTATTACCACAGTTTCACAGAAGTATGCTGATGAAATCCAAACGCAAGAGTTCGGTTGTGGACTTGAGGGTGTATTGTCGGAACAAAAGGATAAACTGACAGGGATTCTAAATGGAGTTGACTACACAATCTGGTCGCCATCGTGTGACAACCAAATCTATGCCCGGTATCATATCGCCAATCTCTCCGGTAAGCGAACCAATAAGATAGAGCTACTTGGTGAGGCAGGTATGCCTGTCCGTGACAAGGTACCTCTGATCGGCTTGGTATCGCGTCTTGAAAAACAGAAGGGTTGGGATCTGGTTGCCAATGCGGCTGACCGCTTATTGAAAATGAATATCCAAATGGCAGTAATTGGCACTGGCCAGCAAAAATATCATGACTTGGTGAAAGAACTTCAGGTAAAATACCCCGACAAGTTCCATGGGTGGTTGACGTTTGACGACGTTTTGGCTCATCGCATTGAAGCTGCCTCCGATATTTTCCTGATGCCCTCTCAGTTCGAACCGTGTGGGCTGAATCAAATGTATTCCCTGAAGTACGGCACTGTGCCAATTGTACGCAAAGTTGGGGGACTGGCTGACACCGTTGTCGACTATGATCCCAACACTGCTGAGGGTACCGGTTTTGTTTTTGAAGAGTACAGTACTGAGGCAATGCTGGAAGCAGTAGAACGTGCAGTGAACCTCTTCAGTAAGAAACGGGCATGGACGAAAGTCATGAAAAACGGAATGAAGCAGAACTTTTCGTGGAGCCGTTCGGCTGCTCAGTATGTTGATTTATACCAGGAACTTATCAGTGATTAACTTCAAGGATGCTTTTTGAAAAGCTCTATCAGAACTGCTCTGTACATAGCTCCAGCGTTGATAGTCTATGCCCTTTTAGCTCATCAACTCAATTTCATTCAGGATGATGCCTACATCTCCTACCGCTATGTGGCCAACTTCCTTAATGGCGATGGACTGGTTTACAACATTGGTGAGCAGGTAGAGGGGTTCACAAATTTCGGCTGGATAATATTCCTCATTCAATGTGGTGCGTTAGGTTTTGATTACATCTTTTGGTCTCAAGTGCTTGGGTTTCTATTTGGGGCGGGGATGATTATTCTGACCTTTCTTGTAGCCCGCATTATAATCAGAGATCAGTTAGCTTCACTGATAACTTCATTGTTAGTAGGGGCAAACCTTTCATTGGCGTATTGGGCTCCTGCGGGATTAGAAACAGCTGCTTTTGGTTTTTTTGTTCTGTTTTCACTCTACTGTTATCTGAAACGCAGCTACTGGTTGATATGGGGTCTTCTGATGTCCGTATGGATTCGACCCGAGGGCGCTCTGGTAGCGTTGCTGTTGCTGATTGTTGAAGTGATTGAGAAACAACGAATACCAAAATATTCCCTTGCATGTGGCGTGACAGCGTTTATACTCTCGTTGCCGTTTGTAGCGTTTAAAGTTTTGTACTATGGTTCCGTCCTCCCTAATCCGTTCTTCGCAAAAACTGGTTTCAGTATAGCACAACTAATCAGTGGTCTGGAATATACCGGACGATTCTTTTCTCACTACGGTTTCTGGGGCGTTGGATTTATAATTATACTGGTGATGATAAAGCGACTTTCATCGCAGGCAAGAGCATTGTGGCTTTTCACTGTTCTATACATAGTCTATATTGTTCTAGTTGGTGGAGATGTACTCAAGGTTCATCGTTTCTTTCTACCACTGTTTGGTCCCTCGGCGATATTGATTATCCTGTCAGTCACACTCCTTATTAATAAACTCCCTATCAAAACCAGACGATTGATTTTAATACTGGCTGCAATTCCACTATTATTTCTGACCTATATACTGCCACTAAATTTTGTGACTAACTATAACGAACGAGAAAAATTCTTTACGAAGAAGATGCGACTGAAAGCCGAGCACATGAAAGCCTCAGACAGCACCAATTTCTCGGTGGCTCTGCCGACAATCGGAATTTTTGGTTACAAGTTGTTGGGACATGACATCATCGATATGGTTGGTCTCACTGATTCCACGATAGCCCGACACCCCGAGGAACCGATTCCCGGTATGGAAACCACATGGAAGGAACGGCGACACAACTCGGCATATATCCTCGACCGCGCTCCTGATTATATTATTTTCTCGACAGGAATCAAACCTTCAGCTCCCGCTGAAAAAGCACTGTTGCTCTATCCTCAATTTCAGCAAGCGTACAGAACAGTAGCGTGGTATTATCCAATTAATGAGGGTTCTGATGGGACTTTGAAACCAGCATACAAGAAAACCCACCCAATTGTAGGAGAACTGAGACCTACTTATTCACTGAAGTTTGTTGATAACTATAAGCTGGGTTTGGAATATAAAGATTCCAATCCGCAGAAAGCTATCGCATATTATGATCGAGCACTGAAAGCTTCTCACCGACCACCATACTTGTATTTGGTGTACTTCAAAGCTAAAGCGCACTTTATGGCAAATGATTTTAATGTAGCGTTAAGGACATTAAATGCTGTGGTGAAAGCAGATTCGACGATTTACGAGGCTCAACTTGATTTATACGTATATAGTATTTTATCTCATGATACAGCCAAAGCAGCTATTCATGAACGCTGGTTGAGAAAGTTGGTGCCATGGTATGTTGACAGGGTAAAAACCAACGTAGCTGGTATGTTGGAAAGACAACGAAAGTAAGTAGAAAACAATTTTACGGGGGAAATAAGTTGACAACGCTTACAGCCGATATTATCTATTAGGGCTGTTAAATAGGCGGGAATAGCTCAGTTGGTAGAGCACCACCTTGCCAAGGTGGCTGTCGCGAGTTCGAGTCTCGTTTCCCGCTTTTTTTTTGGCGGCATAGCCAAGTGGTAAGGCGGAGGTCTGCAAAACCTCTATTCCCCAGTTCGAATCTGGGTGCCGCCTTTTTTCTTATCAAATTATTACTCTTTTTAATCCAGGAAATTGTTATTAGAATTATCTGTCTGTTAGGTTTTCCACAAACGAGTGGGTTCCCTGATTGATTCATGTGGCCAAGTTCTGAAATCAGCCAGATATTATAAGATCTGGTTTGAATGTTTGCGTTTTGGGTAAGCTGAATCTTGAAAAAAAAGAAGCCCTCGCTGTGGCTGGCAGCCAGGGCTTTCGTCGACGAAAGTAGTTTTCTTCAAGCTAATGCTTAGCTTCGTTTCAACAAAATATCCAATCTCTTTGTGGTCTTACTTCACCAGCACCATCTTCTTTGTTTCAGAGAAGTTATCTGCTGCTATACGGTAAAAGTAAATACCGCTGGCGATGTCCGACCCATCGAACACGATCTCGTAGGTACCAGCTTCCTTCTCTTCGTCAACCAGAGTGGTCACTTCCTGTCCCAGAACATTGAACACCGATAGTGTTACATGCGATGCCTTAGGCACATCGTAACTGATCACAGTGCTTGGGTTGTACGGGTTAGGATAGTTTTGACTCAGGCCGAACTTAGTCGGCAGGTCCGGAGTATTCGGAGCAGCGCTTGCATCCAAAAGGGATACAGACACAGATTCGAATTCCGGTCTTTCAACACGGTTGTATGGAACGCCATCAATGAAATCGTGATAGACGAAACAAAGTGAATGTCCCGGGTTCTTCATCACAAAGGTTTCAAGTGTCACTTCTTCAAGTGATACATCGTTCACTTCAAAGATCAAGTTGGCTATGGGACCAGTACCGGCTTCCAGATCCGGCTTGTAAGCCGGTGTTATCTGCGGAAGCAGACCAATGATGACTGTGTTGTCGTCATTATTGATGTTAGCGATTTTAAGGTCAAAGTACTCCGTACGCGTATTTTCGAACGTAACCTCTTTCAACGTGACGCCTTCAGAGAACTTCAGCGGGATATCGATCGCTGTCAGATTGCTCTCGTTTGTGATGTTCAATGGCACAACGACTGTGCTTGCGTCTTTAGAGACTGCTTTGCCAGCCATAAAATTGTGTGCTGAGGCCGCAAAGACCAGCGATGGCGCCAGGAGGACAACAACTAAAATCGCTAGAGTGTTAATGCGTCTCATCAAAATTCACCTCCTCGGGTTGTGAGTGACTTCTTCCGACCAGTATTGGCTCCCTCATTCCATGGAAGTCAATTGGCCGCATTATTGCATCCGTAACGCGAAATCTATTCAGAGTTGCGATAATACGCACTCTTAGTTATATGGGGCAATCGATAATAATTTCTCTGCGGTGGGGTACCTAATAATACTATATCATCAGTGTTTTGTCAAGACCTTTATATTGGTATATGTTCGCTAAAACGCTGCCACCCTGTTACAACACGCGTTTTACAACACATAATAGCCTTTCCTATCGGTTGATACACATACAATGTGATAATAGTTCCATATTGCACACAAAAAAATGCGATTACACAACGGAAAAGATTTCCATATATTTCAACAATAAATCCTTCGCATTCGACGCAAATTTTGCGGTGTGATTGCTGACTACGTGATACAATATTTCAATGTGATTCCCCAAAATAGACTAACCAAACCTGTTATTATTTCTATGTTATCAGTTCTGATACATGTCTCACAGTACCCTTTGCATCTTTATTCAGATCATAGAAACATCTTGACTTGCAATCAGGTTTTTGTCTCATTATTAAGTTAGGGTGTAAGTGCTTTTTAGGCTGTCAATTACAGCCTGTCGGGGATGAGTAGCAACTTTCAGGAAGTTTATCAAATTTGCTTCTATATCTCCACTTTGTTAATTTTCAGCACGGAACCTCGAATGATGCAAACACGTACTAAATCTAAATGCGAACTCCGGAAGTGAGGGCAAAATGAGATTAGCCGATCGCGAACAGGATGGAGTAATAGTTCTGGAGCCAAAGGGCAAAATCATGGGCGGACCAGATGCCACCCTGCTACACGACAAACTGCATGAAATCATTGAGGCAGGAAAGAAAAAAGTTGTTATTGACCTGTCTAAAGTAGACTGGATGAACTCCACAGGCCTGGGTATCCTGATCTCAAGCTACTCGACCCTGCGCAAAAGCGATGGGGAGCTGAAACTGGCCAATGTCACTGAGAAAATCCAATCGTTGTTGACTATCACTAAACTGGTAACGGTCTTTGATGCTCATGATTCTGTCGAGGAGGCTATCTCTTCCTTCAAATAATCATTGTGAAACATCGCCACAAAATGTAACAATCGGTACGGCAGGTGTGACTTTGTCGAGCCTGCCTTCTTTTTGGAGATTGTCTCAATATGGACAAACCTGTCATCACTGAAAACAGAATCACTATCCCACCCAGCCTGGAATTTCTATCTGAAGTCGACTCGTTTATAGAAGGAATTCTACGAAGTTACGACACAGATGAATCGACAGTTGCCGATATAGCTATCTCGGTGTCGGAGCTTGTTAACAACGCAGTAACTCATGGGCAAAAGGCAGCATCGGATAAGGCTATCGTAATTGAAATAAAAAGTGTTAAGGATAAAGTGATAATCACTGTCTCTGATCATGGAGGTGGATTTGATCCTGACCAGCTTGATGATCCCCTGGCTGATGAGAATCTTCTCAAGGAAGTCGGTCGGGGTTTGTTTATCGTGAAGTCCCTGATGGATGACGTAGATATCAATGTATCTGCGCAGGGGACCGCGATTACAATCACCAAGACAATCAAGTAACCTTTGGAGCGAATACCAATTCCAGAGAATGAATTCTGAATTTATAAAGATTATAGCTTTTACGCTAACGGGTGGATTTCTGGTCTTTCTGGCCATTACCATAGTGCGTGATAATCTGGTTAACCGCTTGAATCGCATCACTGGAGCCATGCTGTTTTTCGCCGGACTCGGACCACTGTTTATGGCTATGGGAATGATTGTAAGTCAATCCCCGGAAGCTTCCGTGGGATTTAAGAACTCCACGCTCTATAATCTTCAATATGTTTGGGAACTATTCTTCCCGTTTCTATTGCTGTTTTCATGGATTTTCCCCGAGAACCGCTTGATGGGATTCCGATATTCTCGCCTGCGTAATCTGATTTTTTTGCCCGTTATTTTACACCTGTTTCTCCTGCTTTTTTACCGTCAGATATCAGGATTGCTTGGATCATTAAAGGTAGATGCCAATTCTGAAGGTTTCTCCCGAATTATTCTTATCCCGGTAGAGCGACTGTTTTCTCTTATTCTATTTGCGATTGGTTCTGTGCGAACATACCACACAATTATTTTCGAACTGTTGAATGTTCTATTTATTTTGACTGCTGTCTACTTTCTGGAATCAAGTCGGCGACTTGTTACCAACCCAAGATTGCTTACTCAAACCCGTGTTGTGTTCAAGGGAATTCGCATTGGCCTGGGAATATATCTTGTATCTGTCATTGGTCCACTGTTTTTCCAACAATTCTTTACGGACGCTGTCACTTCCATTTTATTAGTAATTGCCAGTGCGACTGGAGTGGGCATATTTGCCTATGCCACCATCCGATATCAGTTCCTCGATGTACGATTGCATTTTCGTCAATCATTTGTATACACGATAACGTCTGCTCTGCTCGTTGGGGTTTACATTTTGCTGGTATTGCAATCAAAGAAGCTACTGCAACCTCTTTTTGGAGCTCAGACGGAAATTGTAAGTTATTCCCTTATCATTTTGATACTGCTCTGTTTCCAGCCTATCAACAACGCTATTGATTCTTTTCTCCGTTCCATCTTTATAAGAACCCGCACCGACCATCGGAGTGTTATCGAACGGTTCTCCCGTCAGGTCATCTCGCTTTTTGACCCTCAGAAACTTCGTCAGATTATTGAGGAGACCCTGAAAACATCTCTACTGGTAGAGCGCGTCTATTTTATTTTGTACGATGATGAAATAGAGGAATATGCGGTACTTCTCAGCGATGATTTCCCGAGGAGGTTACCGTTGAACCGTGATGATTTGTTGCTGCGGGGAATCAATATGCTGGATTCCCCAACCTATTTACACTCGCTGACTGATTACATGGAAAACTCGAAACTGGCTGGTGTCCTTCAGGAACGTGGTGTCAGGCTGATTCTTCCCATGAAGGATGCCAACCATATGTTAGGTTTCCTGGCCCTGACCGGCAAAGTTGCAGGTTATAGATACTCGGCGGATGACTTTAACCTCCTTGGTGTACTTTCCAATCAAATGGTAACCGCCCTTACTAATGCTCGGCTCTATGTCGATTCGCTAGAACGCGCTCGACTGCAAGAAGAAGTTTCGATGGCTCGACAAATTCAATTGGACCTGCTTCCTTCAAGTCCACCAACTCTGGAGACAGCCAACATCTCAGTGCATTCTACACCCTCAAGAACCGTCGGAGGGGATTTTTTCGACTTCATCAGAATCGATGACCAGCGTATTGGTATCGTCATTGCTGACGCCTCTGGTAAAGGTATGCCGGCAGCCTTAATGATTGCTCAGATTCAGGCAATTATCCATAGCGAAGTCAATAACGGTAACCGCATCTCAACAATGTTTAACAATATGAATCAACTGATCGCAGAAGCGACATCTCCTGAGAAATACGTTACTATTTTCTATGGTGAATTGGACGTTACCTGTGGTGAACTGGCCTACTGCAATGGTGGTCACAACTACCCTGTACTAGCACGGGCTGATGGCAAGGTCGAACTGCTAAAAACCGGCGGTCCCCTAGTTGGCGCCCTGCCACACATGGAATATACATCTACCTCCATCAGATTAAATCCAGATGATATTCTGTTTATGTTTACCGATGGTTTATCTGAAGCGATGGACAAAGACGAACATGAGTTCGGGGAGGAACGAATTCGAGAAATGGTGTCTACAAATCGCAGTAATAGTGCTCAGGAGATAATGGACTGTATTCTTAATGATGTTCGCATGTACGATCCCACTTATCCCCCACGCGATGATACCACGATTATTTCGCTTAAACTTAATGATATGCTGGTTCCACATGAATAAACATCACAAGAATTTCGATGAGGCCAAATTTTCGGCTCGCAAGGATAATCACTGCGGTTATACTTTCTGTCCACTGTGCTCCACCAAACTGATTGAAAAAATGAGAGACGGGCGATTGCGAATGGTCTGTCCCAGAACTGAATGCGGCTTCGTTTTTTATCAGAACCCTGTGCCTGCGGCTGGTGGTTTTATTGTACAGGATGATCAGGTTCTTCTGGTCAAACGTGCACATCCACCGAGGATAGGCTGGTGGTGTTTCCCTGCCGGTTTTATGGAATGGGGTGAGCATCCCAGCGAGACAGCCATACGTGAGGTAAAAGAAGAAACCGGACTTGATATCAAGCTTGGACCTTTTTTTGAGGTATATAGTGGAGATGATGACCCCCGCACAAAAGCTATTTTGATACTATACCTGGCTAATATAATAGGAGGTGAATTGCACGCCGCAGATGATGCTCTCGAAGTACGCTTTTTCAGCTTCGATGAACTTCCTAAAAACATCGCTTTTAAATCACACATCCAGGCTCTGGCTGATTACAACCAACGTTTTCGCAAGCGCCCGTGATGCCATCCGCTTTTGGGACAAAGATACTTCGCCTGCTGTTACTTTTTGCTATGGTTCCTTCTATCTTGCTGGCTGTAGCAGGGTATTATCTGGCAACAGAAACGACTGGACTTTCATCGGGAACAACCGAGGATCACTTTCGAAAATTAGCGGATTACTACAGCCACCGTACATTTTCAAACATTCAGACAGATATTGATAATTTAGCTCAAGACACTTCCACGCAAACAACGTTTATAGATTTTGCCTGGATAAAATCCTACGAGCAGACCACATGGCTAATTCGTGACACTCTGCTAACATCTTCCCTTGTCTCTCTTGTTGGAGATGCTGCAACTCGGAAACAAGATGGTTTTGTCGAAACGGATAATCTGGTTATCCAGTATTCCTGTCGAGAGATCGAAGACTCCGTGTTTGTTTGCGCAGGAATAGTGCATGGTAGTGGCTATACCTCTATGCTGTCTTCTTATACATCAGATCGTATTGCACGATTGTCCAGTCTTCAGTTGCATAGTCGCTACTTGTTGTTTCTTGGGATTTTGTTTGCAACACTTGCCATTTTATCCGCGACTCTTGCTTATTACTTTTCATCACGAATTTCTCGGAGCCTGTCGAGACCTGTGACAGAACTTGCTCATGCCGCAGAAGCTATTGCAGGAGGGGATTTCAATCATTCAATAAGTACCACCGCAACAGGAGAGCTAAAGATACTCGTCGAGAGTTTTAATCACATGGCCGCCCAACTGGATACAACAACAGCTCTTCTGACTCAGGCCGAGCGTGTAGCAGCATGGCGTCACATTGCTCGTCGCTTTGCTCATGAATTAAAGAACTCCCTCCAGCCTATCATAATTTCATTATATCGAATCGAGAAGGCTCTTAGTGACACAACTGCGTATGACTCGGTAAAAGAATCACTACTCGCTGTATCGGATGACCTCAAACATCTGACTCGTCTGGCTGATAGGTTTTCCCAACTTGCCAAACTCCCTCCTCCCACCCTCGAAAAAACAGACCTTGTTCTCTTACTTCAATCAGTTGCTGATTTATATAGCGAACAGCTTAACCATTACAATTTCTCTATTGAGCTTCCGACAAAGCCGATTTATTCAGAATTAGACCCTACTTATTTCCGGGAAGTTTTGCATAATTTACTTAAGAACGCAATGGAGGCTACTCCAGCTAATGGAATAATCATGTTAAGCCTGCATCAGAACGACAATGAAGTTCAAATTGTTGTTCGTGATTTCGGTAAAGGCTTTCCTGATGATATCCAGAAAGCAGCGCGAATGCCATATTTCACTACCAAATCCACCGGCAGTGGACTGGGACTGGCCATTGTCGAAAAAACTGTCAATGAACTTTCTGGCCGACTCGACATTTTCTCCGCACCGGGAAAGGGGACAACTATTACGATTACACTGCCAAAGGCTTACAAGGGACACCATCATGCCTGAACGCATTCTTATTATTGACGACGAACCAAACATTACGAGGTCATTCTCATCGTTGCTTAGCGATGAAGGATATTTCACAATATGTGCCAACAGTGCCGAGGAAGGATTAAAATCACTACGTAAACAAAGATTTGATCTGGTACTCCTTGATCTGAATCTTCCAAAAATGTCAGGAATTGAGTTTCTACAGTCTCTCAGTGAAAGTTCATTATCACCAGAAGTTCTTGTGATTTCAGGGCAGTCCGATATTGTCACTGCTCTGGAAGCAATAAAGACAGGCGCTGTCGATTACCTTGAAAAACCTGTCCCGCCGGAAAAGCTTGTGACCAGCGTGCGATCAGCTCTATTGCTGTCCACTGCCAATCGTCAAAGAATGCTGATGGTCGGAGAAATCGATTCCACATCACAGATAATCGGACAATCACTCCCCCTTCAAAGACTTCTGGATGCCGTAGACCAGGTAGCCCCAACCGATTCCACTGTCCTCATTACCGGTGAAAATGGTACTGGGAAAGAACTGGTCGCCACTCGCTTGTATCTCCAGAGTAAGCGTCGCGACAAACCTTTCATCAAAGTGAACTGCCCCGGCATTCCCGCCACTCTGTTTGAGTCGGAGTTGTTTGGCCATACAAAGGGAGCTTTCACAGGCGCCGTCAAGGACCACCCCGGGAAGTTCGTTCTGGCTGACGGTGGGACGTTGTTCCTTGACGAAATTGGTGATTTACCCATAGAGTGCCAGGCAAAATTGTTACGAATAATCGATACCGGTGAAATCGAAAGACTGGGGGAATCAATAGAACGCAAGGTTGATGTGCGAATCATCTGCGCTACCAACCGCGATCTAAGAAAACTAATTTCTGATAGAAAATTCAGAGAAGACCTATTCTATCGTATCTCAGTCATTACTATAGATGTCCCACCATTGCGACAACGTCGTGATGACATCCCCGCCCTGGTCGGTGAGTTTTTACGAAGGTTCGACCCCGGGGAAAGCTGTCGCTTATCTCCTGATGCGATGGCTTTTCTCACCACACTCGATTACCCTGGTAATGTCCGGCAGTTGAAAAACATGATTGAGCGTATTACGATATTTAACCGAGACAAAACAGTTCACCGCAATGATCTTCTTAGTGATATTCCATCCTCCGGAGGAACAATTTCGCATGACAAAAAAAACTTGTCATTAGCTGAGCTCCTCAGCAATTATGAAAAAAACCTGTTGGCTGCAATGCTTAAGGAAACGGATGGTAATATTTCGGAAGCTGCCAGGCGACTTGGAATTGACCGCGCCAATTATTCGAAGAAAGCAAAGGAATACGGATTGAAGGAATCATGATGTGATACAGTGCATAGGCGTGGCAAATCACCACGACAAGCACTGCCCAATAAAGACAAACTGTTGATATTCCACAACTTGATTGTCTGGCACGTGATTTGTTTATAGATGTTGGTAAACGGAGGTAGTTATGATGATAGCAAGCACAAAAGGATTTTGTTGTGTGGTGGCACTTGGATTTCTTCTAGTCTCATCCTTGTTCGCTACTGAGAAAAAGTACCGAGATTACCAATCTCAAGCGAAGTATGAACATCTTTTCGAGATAAAGTTTGACCACAAAACAGTAACGGTATTAGTCCATGAGGGCGAGACCGAACTGAAGTACACGTTACCCCACAGCCGCGTGAGTATTGAGGCAGAGGCTGTCACTATTGGTGACTCAATTATCTTTAAGCGCGATGGCCTGTACTTCCAGGGAAGAACCTACCGTTATGACAGCATCTCAGACGCACAAATATTACAATCCGATGAATCCGTTACAATCATATTTAAAAAACGCGACAACGATTCTGATCGACCATCTCGACTGAAGCGCGGTAATTTAATCTCCTTTGATCGATCCCTGGTAGTTGAAGATGACGAGTTCGTACGCGGTTTAATCTTTTCTGTAAAGGGTGATATCCAAATATATGGTGAAGTGAACAAAGATATCGTTAATCTCTTCGGAGATGTTTTTCTTGCTCCGGGAGCAGTTGCTCGTGGGGATGTGGCTACAGTAACAGGTAGTATCGATGTTGCCAGCGATGCATCTGTCTACGGTGAACTATTCTCCGGTTCAGAAGAGGGAGGTTCACGAGTTCATCATTTCCGCAAAAAACTCAAATCTGCTTCACTTTCAGCTACCTTCTTTTACAACAGGGTCGATGGGGCTTTACCCTTCGGACGAATTGGTTTTAAGGACCTCGATTCGTTGTTACCTTCAGTCTGGGTATCAGGTGGATATGCATTTGAATCTGAATGCTGGCGATATAGTTTAGGTCTTGAACAGACACTATGGCGAAAGAAACCACTGGTTATCGGGGGAGAATTTTACCAGCGGCTGGCTTCGGAGGATGATTGGATCATCTCAGCAAAAGAAAATACACTCTTTGCACTTCTCGCAACTGAGGATTTCAGAGATTACTACGAAGCTGAGGGGGGTACTGCGTACCTGAATTTCAAACCAGTAGATAATTTGACATTTGAAACCAGGTTCCGGTCAGAGGAAACGAACTGGCTTTCCGCTCAGCCTCATTTGTGGTCTTTGTTTGGAGGGAATAAACTCTTCAGAAAGAATTTTAGCTCAATCACCGGCGTTAGTCGAAACGAAATTGATACTACCTCCAATGCCTCACTGTCAGTTGGATTGAATTGGAATACAGTCGATCCTGAAGATCCGTTTTCTCATTCGGGTTGGCACTGTGACGGAACTATTGAATGGTCTCATCCTGACTTTGGGTCAGATTTCGACTATCGCCGATACACAATGTCTGCAAGAAGGTATCAGAAAGTTCACCGACACGCTATGCTCTTATTACGTGGTATATTCGGTGGGAGTGATGGGTACATGCCTGTGTACAAGCAGTTCTTCCTGGGAGGGATAGGGTCACTTCACGGGTATAAATACAAAGAATATATGGGTACCCGTTTCTGGATGGTCAACACCGAATACCGTATTGATTTCCCGCGTTCTGATCTGAGATCCTGTATTCTCTGGGATGTGGGCCAGATAACAAACAATAACAAATTCACTTCAAATGATGATATAAAACACTCAATTGGTATAGCCCTTTTGCTCGGTGATAATCTACGAGTTAGTATGTCCAAACGGCTGGACCGTTCCTATAATGACGAGCCCCGCTTCCATGTGCGATTTGATCATTTGTTTTAAGTGAGAAAAATATGCTAACGTTTGTCCGTCGACGTGGCAGCCCAACACAGATTGTCACATTGATCCTTTTATGCATTGTAGTTCCTGCGACTGCTAATAGCGAAGACCACATCAATGCTGATATCTACATTGACAATGATTCTGTAGAAGTTTGGGTTGATCTGTCTGGGCTGGTGTCTTCTGAACGAATCGAACTGTTGAAAGAAGGGATAGATTTCGCACTGGAATGCCGCGTAGATTTCCTGCGCCCCCGACGTTTTTGGGGATCAGCTCAAATTAGCCAAGCCAGTAAAGCGATGGTTATTGGTTACCATCTGTTGGCGGAAGAATTCTCTGTGACATTTTCCACTACTGACACAATGATGAAAGTACACCGATTTGCTTCTTTAGCTGGACTTCATCACTTTCTTGCCGATTCGGTGGAGATACCGGTGATTAGCCTCGATAGTATTGAGACTGACAGACGTTACTACGTTGAGATTGCAGTAATGTGTATCTCTATGACTTCCCTTAACATAGCTTCTTTAAGTAAAACTAACGACACCCCCCTTAAGTTTCTCTTTAGACAATTTCTTAACATTACCAACTATGGTCGTGAGAAGCTGGCGGTTTCATCTGATCTGTTTCGTCCTTCTGACCTCCATTTAGGGCGTTAACTTTTTTGTTTCAAATCCCCGCTACTAGATAGCCAATACGTAAATTCTTATTGAATTACTCCGATACAATAAGAAAAGAACAAATATGTAAGGAATATACGTCTGTGGACCATACTAAATCCCATAGATCTCCCAAGTTTGGCAACTCAGGATCAATACCGATTGATAAAAAATATCAGGAAGACCCTGAAGGTTCGATTGATGTTCTTGCGGATTTGGAAGCCACTCTCGATGAGGTGGCTAAAGCAAATCCCAGAATTGAGAACGAAGACTCTCAATCACCTCGCAACAACACTGACCTGAAATCCATTCTTGAAGCATCTCTGGCAATCAACTCGTCGTTGGTATTGGATGATGTCCTCCAGATAGTTATGACTAGAGCTGTCGAATTCATGCAGGCCGAGCGGGGACTTATCATGCTGCTCGATGAGAATGAAGAATTGCAGATTCGTTCTGCCTATAACCTATGCAAAGAGGAAATGATGGAGGAAAACTTCAGGATTTCAAGTTCCATTACCTCTGAGGTTGCCTCTACTGGAAAGTCCGTATACACTTCGGATGCCTTATCTGATGAACGATTTGCCCAACAGCGCTCAGTCGTAGAATTACACCTGAGATCTATCATGTGCGTTCCGCTGAAAGTAAAAGGAAAGGTAATCGGAGTAATCTACCTCGACAACTCCAGCGAAACACGGATGTTCCTAAAGTCGGATTTGTTTCTTTTTGAATTATACGGCCAGATGGTTTCCAATGCCCTCCATAATGCAGAGCTTTATCAATCATTGCTGAATATGCATCAATACAACGAAAAAGTCATCGAGACATCTCCCTTTGGTACCATTGTCATTGATTCTGAAGGGTATATCACTACAATAAATTCGGGAGCTCTGGAAATATTCGATTTCAACAAAGATAACCTGAACAGACTTAACGAAGAAGAACGCAGAAGTTGCTTTGTGGATCAACTCATAGAGAGTGAACAAGCACAATGGCAGCATATGATAAACTCTGCTATCACTTCCCAAGAGGAGTTTTCGGACTCCCGATATTTTCACAACACAGGTTATCTGGAAAAAGTTTTGTCAATCAAGATAGTTCCCATTTCTAACCTTCCCAATGGTGGCGACGGAGTTATTATTGCCGTCGAGGATATCACTGAAAAAGTCCTGATGGAGAAATATGTGATTCTCTCTGAGAAGCTTGTTGCCAAGGGAGAAATG
>QNAG01000036.1 GCA_003641415.1 Candidatus Zixiibacteriota bacterium
GTAAGAAAACGACAGATCTGAGAAAGCAACCGGGGAATAAATGGAATGTGTAGTTTGTACAGAAAATGAATTAAACGATGTGCGGTAATCGCATGAAACCCGGGATAAAGCAGAAACTCGATGTTCTTACAAGCCGGGTCATTACGAAACGTAGCTTTGATATCTTCGATTATAGCAAGCATGCTCACAAAAAGTCCTCTGAGTTTTGTGTTTACTCTTCCTTCGCAAAAAGCGGTGTGGACAGATAACGTTCACCAGTGTCGCATACAATTGTCACTACAGTATTCCCCTGTCCGAGTTTGCGGGCTATCTGCAGGGCTGCCCAGATGTTTGCTCCGGAAGATATTCCAACCAGTATGCCCTCCTTTGCAGCCATTTCTTTTGCAGTGGCAAAAGCGTCTTCATTCTTGACGCGGATGATTTCGTCAACAACAGTATCATCATAGTTGAGCGGAATAAAGCCCGCCCCAATACCCTGTATTTGATGTAGTCCCGGCTCGCCACCGGAAAGCACAGGGGAAGCATCAGGTTCTACCGCGTATATGCGACAACTGTATTTCTCCTTAAGGGCGCTGCCTGTACCGCTGACTGTTCCCCCAGTACCCACACCCGCAACAAAGACGTTCAATTGCTCTTCACCTAAATCATCGATTATCTCCGGACCAGTCGTCGATTGATGAATCTCTGGATTAGCTGGGTTGCTAAACTGGAACGGCTGAAAGTATCCATCCTGACTTGACAGTTCCTCAGCTTTCCTTATTGCTCCCGTCATTCCTTCGTTGCCGGGCGTAAGAATCAAATCTGCTCCATACATCTTTAGCAACGCCCGACGTTCAAGACTCATGGTTTCCGGCATAGTAAAGATGCATCGATATCCTCGAGCAGCAGCTACCATAGCCAGGCCGATTCCAGTATTGCCTGAGGTCGGTTCCACAATTGTTACACCCGGTCCCAACTGACCCGTTTTCTCAGCAGCCTCAATCATTGCTATCGCTATCCGATCCTTCACCGATCCGCCGGGATTGAAGCTCTCCATTTTGACATACACTGTAGCATCTTTGTTGGAAATCAGTCTATTAAGGCGAATCAAAGGTGTCCGACCTATCGCATCAGTTATACTATTGAATCTCATTAACTCTCTCCTGTCTTATGAATATCGAACATTCCGAGTCTTTTCATTATCATTCTTCCCCGACAGTTTGAGCTCTATGTAATGCAAAGATAGCGATGCGCATGAAAGACATTGGCTGATATGGAGTTAAGGCTACCAGCAAAGGAAACCGAAGGTTTCAACCTCTCCCCTATGCAATAATGACTTGACTTTATTGACCACCACTTGCGACCTTGCAGTATGGAACCGCCTCTTCATAATAACTTCCGTGATATACTTGCGATACCAGCTCAAGCTTTATCAGCCAAACGTATACTTGTGATGACATTCTTTTTGTGCGTGGGTCTATTGGTATATGATTTGTTCACTTATGCAGCTTTGACTATTGATGGAAAATCATTGGAAGCCTACTGGGCACTGTACGGTTTCTTGCCGCTGGCCTGGTTCAAGTTGAGCAGCTTCGCTGCAGGCGCGCTGTATGGAGTAGGAATTACTCTGGGAATTTTGACTGTCATGCTTGGATTGTTCGGTGTGTCTGTTATTGAGATTGAACAGATTCGTGGTAATCGCTTCCTCTCTGCTTTCGGCGCAATCAAATTCAGTTTTCAACGTTTGGGACAGCTATTTGTTTCAGAAATATCTTTTGCGGCTACCCTGGTCGTTATAGCTGGGTTTGTTCTGCTGCTGGGACTGGTAACAAGGATACCGTTTGTAGGTGAATGGGTATTCGCTTTGACATTTCTGATCCCCGGTTTTATGGTGGCGCTACTTTCAATTCTGATTGTTTTCGTCTGGATACTATCTATCGTCCTGTTACCTGCGGTGGCGGCATCGGAACAAAAGAAGGAAGCATTCAACGCTATTCTGATGACTTTCTCGACAGTAATCCGTCAACCGGTACGCTGGTTGGTTTACACTGCTTACGGTGTTGTTATCGCTAAATTGGCAAGTTTTGTCTATGCCTATATATGCTTCCTGGCAGTATATCTTTTCACCTGGTGTGCGTCATTGAGCGCAGGGAACAAAGCAACCAATCTCGTCCGGGCTGGACTCTCTCACTTACCGGGCAACTCAGATTTTGTTAGAGAGACATTCCAGGTCTTTCCGGGAGTCGATTGGTCATTTTCCATTTCCCGATGGATGCGGAGCGGAAGTGATGATGCTGTTGGATACATAATGGCACTGATGTTGTTTTTCATCTTTGCCTCAATTGTGGGATATTTCCTCGCGATAATAGCTACCGGGCAGGCGCGGAGTTATGCTGTGATACGCTTCATTAATGATGAATACATCATCGCCGATGAGGATCCGCTCTTCTTCGTGGAGGAACATGTTAATGAACCAACGTAGGGAAAGGTCTAAAGTTCTATTTCTGCGATGTAACACTATAGTTTATCTGAATTATCTGTAACATATCATTAACCCCAATCACACATTGGTTAAATTAGCCACTCAGATTGACTGATCTGGTTTGGACGATCAGTTCGGTAAGTTGTACGTGGAGGGTTTTGGACATCCAAGACATCCTACTCGGTTGATGGTCGGTCTTTACTATCTGAAGTATGCTTATGATAAGAGTGTGGTTACCCGCTTTTTGGAAAACTCTTTTAAAAAACCCGACCTTTATTGGCCGGGCTCGTAGTCTTTAAATTATATGCTGTTAAAGCAACTCAATTTTATCACGATTCTTTCGAACCGACCGGGTTGCATTTCGGGTATCGAAAACGGCTTTGGAATGATCTACTATCCATTGATAATTGTAGGTTGAGTGATGTGTTAAGATGACCGTTAAATCTGTTTTCTTAAGCAAAGCTGCTGTTAACCTGACCGATTTACGGTTGGCATTGTTTAAAGCAATTTCCTGCACAAAGGGGTCATTGTAAACAACCTTAGCCCCCATTTTCTCTAACAAAGTAATAACGTCCAGAGATGGGGACTCCCGAACATCCTTGATGTCCGGTTTGTAGGATACTCCAAGCACGAGAATATGTGTATTGTTGAGAGCTTTGGCAAAACGCTCATTTAACATGGAGACTATTCTCTGAACAACCCATTCCGGCATACTAGAGTTAATATCACCAGCTAATTCAATAAAGCGAGCATAGTAGTTTAGCGACTTCAGTTTCCAGGACAGGTAATGTGGATCAATCGGAATGCAGTGTCCCCCAAGACCGGGACCCGGGTAAAAAGGCATAAATCCAAACGGCTTGGTAGCAGCAGCGTCGATAATCTCCCATACATCCAGATTCAGGCGGTCACACATCAGAGCAACCTCGTTAACCAATCCGATATTCACCGAACGAAATGTGTTCTCGAGCAGTTTAACCATTTCCGCCGCTCGTGTAGATGATACGGTATGGATATTAGGCATGGTCTGTTCGTAGAATATCTTGGCAGCTTTCGTACATTCGGCGGTCGTTCCACCAACTACTCGTGGAGTGTTCTTGGTGTTATAGCGAGGGTTACCTGGATCAACTCGTTCTGGTGAAAAAGCCAAGAAGAAGTCCTTTCCCACTTTGCGACCACCTTCCTGTAGCAAGGGAAGGATTAGATCCTCAGTGGTACCAGGATAGGTTGTGGACTCCAAGACAACTAAGGCACCCCTTTTCAGATACGCCTTTACATTATTTACAGCCGACAAAATAAAACTAACATCAGGGTCTTTAGTCTTTGATAAAGGCGTTGGTACACATATGGATACCGTGTCCATGTTAGAGATTTGCTTGAAGTCTGTAGTGGCTTTGAAACGACCCGATGAAACCGCCCGTTGGACAGTATCATGAGTTACATCATCAATATCAGATCTCCCACTGTTAAGCAATTTGATCTTAGATTCCGAGATGTCAAAACCGGTAACTCTAAATCCGCCGTGGGCTAACTCCATCGAAAGGGGGAGCCCAACATAACCCAGGCCTACCACAGCTGATTTGGCTGAGTGATCTTGTAGCTTCTTGATCAGCGTTTTGTATGCTCCAGCACTTCTATTTGTCTTTTGGCCCATTCTTGTTCTCCTGCCTTCTTGGTAACTAACTAGAAGATAACTTTGTAATCCAATATTCGAAGGTATTATACAAAGTTGCCTTCAAATTGTATCGGGATATGTAACCAAGCTCTTGAACTGCTCTCTGGTTACTTCCGCGAAGAATTGGAATATTACTCTTGCGCAAACGGGTACGGTCAGTAACCACACGTACTTTTTTCGTCGTAAACCCGAGTAAAGTATTTAACACTGTTTTAATTGCAACCGCTCGCCCGGAGCATAGTTGATAAGATCGACCGGGATGACCATCCTCAGCCAGCAGACGGTACCCCCTAACAATATCACGAACGTCAGAAAAATCACGCCGGGCACCAAGATCACCAACAGCCATGCGCGGTTTCTGCAATCCTAGTTCTATAGCCGCTATTTGCCGAGCGAAATCTGGCACTACAAAATTTTCTGTCTGGCGGGGGCCACAGTGATTGAACGATCGGGCAATTGTCACTGGCACATTTCTCTGCTGAGCATAGTACCGACACAACTGTTCAGCAGCGGCTTTGGAAATTCCGTAGGGTGAAATAGGGTTTAGTGGTTGATCCTCAGTCAATGTTTTATTCTTAGGGCTAAAGATACCATAGCAGTCCGCCGAACCGACAAAGACCATCTTCTTAAGCCGGGAAAGAACATCCGCAGTCTGAAGAATATTCAGAGTTCCCTCAACATTAATACGGTAAGTCAGGCGTTCCATTGAAAACGATTTCCCAACCGATGCCAGAGCTGCCAGGTGAAAAATATAGTCAGGTTGAAGCTTGCTGATAACCTGTTGGGTTCGGTCAGCATTAAGGATATCCAGTCGGAATAACTCGAGGTTATTTTGGATGGATTTGATATTCTCGGTGGTTGCCGCCCTCATCAGCGCACCAGACACATGATAGCCGTGACTGAGGAGTTCCTCTGCCAGAAACGAACCGGCAAAACCACCGATACCGGTAATGAAAGCGCGTTTTTTTTTCAATGAATTATCCGGACTCTGACAAACGCTTGAGATCGGCATCAACCATCATCCTGACGAGTTCCTCAAATGATACCGATGTCTCCCAATCGAGTTCTTTCTTTGCCTGCGAAGAATCACCTAAGAGCAAATCCACTTCCGCTGGACGAACGAAACGAGGATCTGTAACAACGTATTTCTTATAATCCAGATCAACATGCTCGAAGGACAACCGCACAAAGTCCTCTACCGAATGAGTCTCTCCACTTGATATAACATAGTCCTTAGGTTCAGGTTGCTGAAGCATTAACCACATTGCGCGAACGTAGTCACCGGCAAAACCCCAGTCACGTTTAGCGTCCAGATTCCCCAGGGCTAACTTATCGGTTAGTCCCATCTTTATTCGGGCTACACCGTTGGTGATTTTGCGTGTAACAAATTCCAGACCACGTCGTGGGGATTCATGGTTGAACAGAATACCCGAGGAAGCGTGGATACCGTAGCTCTCGCGATAATTGACCGTAATCCAGTGACCGTACACCTTAGCCACTCCATAAGGTGAACGAGGGTGAAAGGGCGTTTTCTCTGTCTGGGGAACTTCACGCACTTTTCCAAACATCTCTGATGATGATGCCTGGTAAAAACGAATACTGCGGTCGACCTGCCGGATAGCTTCCAGAACCTTTGTCACTCCCAGAGCATCAAACTCTCCGGTTAGTACCGGTTGGTCCCAACTGGTAGGAACAAACGATTGAGCAGCCAGGTTATATATCTCATCAGGGTGGTACTCCTCGATTATTCTGTTAATCGACAATTGATCCAGAAGATCTGCTTGAGCCAGCGTGATCCTGGTCTTTATGTGGTCGATCCGTTCAAACGATTCGGTTGAGGCTCGTCGCACCATGCCGATCACTTCATAACCCTTTTCCATGAGAAGTTCGGCCAGGTAGGAGCCATCTTGTCCGGTAATTCCGGTAATGAGAGCTTTCATCGAAGACTCACCTTTATAAATACTGGAAGTAACGAAAGTTATTCAATATCAAACGACCATCAATGTCTTTTCTTATACGAAATATAGGCTTGCTTGTCGGATCGGTCAAACACAATTGTGATCTGTTCTTCGAGTTCCTTCACTAATGCTGACTATATAAATATTAACTTGATATGCTTTTATTCAATTTCTTGTGGAAATGACAAGGCTTCACTTGTATATTTCATCGTTTTACATATTCAGGTTTAATTGGATTTCGATGCTAAATAGATACCAGACAGGGAGTACTTATGAAAAGATATACTTTGTTGCTTATTACTATCCTGCTGTTGCTGGCTGTATTGTCGACAACGGCATTGTCGATCGAACCAAAGAGCAAAGGAATAAATGTGAGTGAAATCACCAAAAGCGCAGATTCACTGCTAAATGAAGCTGATGCCACCTTCAAATCCCGTAACTACAAAACTGCCCTTGAGCAATACCAAACAGCGCTGGAGGAATCTCAGAAGGAATTTAACATCTCCGTGGAGACGGAAGCTCTGTCCCAGATGGCTCGCATGAACCTTCTTCTCGGTGACCCGGAAGAAGGCCATAAGTGGTTATCAAAGGCTGGAGAAAGAGCAAGCGAGTCGGACCCTATGGGTTGGTCGCGGTATCTCGGTGTGCGGGGTCGGTTTGAGTGGCAGGATGATGATCTCAAAACAGCTCGCGTTACATTTGAGAAAATGTTCGAGTACTGCAACGCTAACGCTCTGTGGGGACGGGCTGTAGATGCTGCCCATATGATCGCAATTGTGGCAAAAAACCCTGAGGATCAAATAGAGTGGGGACGTCGTGGAATTGAAATAGCTGAAGCCGCGGACAACGAGAGCTGGTTAGGACCATTATGGAACAATCTTGCCGGTACCTACTGGGATATCAAGCAGTATGATTTTGCCCTTAGTTGCTACAAGAAGGCACGCGAGTATCACTGGCGTTTTTCCGGAGAGGTCGCCAAGCTCTTTGCCGACTATCACATAGGAATGACGTACAGATTCCTCGGTCAAAATGACGAAGCCCGCAAGTGGTTACGTCCCGTATTGGCATGGGCCGAGCGACTGGAGAACCATGGGGTTATTGGACAGGCTTGCGAAGATCTCGGCGAAGCTGACATTTCTGATGGTAAAAAAGATTCCGGCCTCCAGATGCTCAAACGCGCTCAAAAGGAATACCAGCTTGAAGGTTACGACAAAACCTGGCCCGAGGTCTGGGATGGTATAAACAAGCGAATTGCTAAACTGGAGAAATAGCAAGCAGAGAGGGTAACAAATTGTGGTTAGCATTAAAAAATTGCAGTAATTTCAGGTGCAACTTCCCAATCATTTGAATAGCGAGTAATATCATAATTATTTATCAGCATTATCAAACACCATTGACAAAGCCTGACTTAGTCTTACCTTAAGCCACGATATGACGGATTCTCTTCAACATACTCGAACGGAGAAGCTGCTTCTGGAAGCAGCTCGGACTTTCAATACAACTCTTGAATATGAGGAACTGATCACCCGAGTTCTGCGGTTGGTTATAACAGCCGTTGGAGCCGAAGCAGCCTTTGTCTTTCGTATAGACCACGATCGAACAGACATGAAGATACGGCTCCTTAAACACAACCAGGAACACCTGAGTGTTTTCCGTCTTGATTTAGGCAGTGGACTTGTCGGCTGGGTAGCCAGGTATCGGGAGCCAATGTTGATCGATAGCGCCGTTAATGACTTCCGAATTGATCGGGAAATCGAGGTCCAGGGAGACATCAATATCCACTCACTGGTAACAGTCCCACTAATTGGAAAAGGCCAGATGATTGGCGTTATTGAAGCCATAAACAAACGCGACGGCAAATTCACCTCTGCTGATCAGGATATTCTCATCGGTTTAGCCAATCAAATTGCAGTAGCTATAGACAACACTCATCTCTACCGTGAAGCAAAACGAGAAGCCCTTGAGAAGGGCTTGTTATACGAAATTGGCATTAAGTTGTCCAGTTCTCTCCATTTGGATGAGGTACTCCGTGAAATTTTACGCTTGCTTAGGAAAGCGGTTGATTTTGATGCCGGTGGTGTGTTTTTGATAGATCCGGATAAAGACGAACTTGGCTCCATTTTCACCGAGGGGTACGAGCCGGACGCTGATTCTGATCTGGCTCTTAAGATCGGCCAAGGAATCATTGGTCATGTAGCCACTACTGGGAAGCCGATAATCGTCAACGACGTATCTCAGGATGAACGCTATGTTGCAGCGCGAACTCAAACCCAAAGCGAAATAGTGGTACCTCTGATTCTGGGTACCGACGGTTCTGAAAATAAAGTTATTGGAGCGTTAAACCTTGAGTCGGACAAGATGCAAGCTTTCAATAACCGACAGCTCTCCCTTATACAGGCTTTTGCTTCACAGGCATCAATTTCTATCGAACGAGCCCGTCTTCATGAAGAGATCCTGATTGGTAAAAAGATCGAGGAGCAGCTCAACGTGGCACGAGAGATTCAACGCACCTTCCTTCCTCGTGACAATCCACATCTTTCCGGCTATGATATCTCAGGCATCAACATTCCCTCTGGTCAAGTGGGCGGTGACTATTACGACTTCATCAGTATCATAGACAACCAAACCGGCATTGCTATTGGCGATGTTTCCGGCAAAGGAGTCCCCGCAGCCCTGATTATGGCATCATTTCGAGCTTCTATGATTGCCGAGATACGCAACAACTACTCTATCCGAACCATTGCCGATAAAGTTAACAACCTTTTATTTGAATCAATCAAGCCGGGTAACTTTGTTACGGCGGTATACTGTGTGCTCGATTCCCGCAACCATATTCTGACCTTCTGCAACTGCGGCCACGATTTACCAATTCTTTTAAGAGCAAATGGGAAGATTGAGTTTTTGCGTGAAGGAGGTCCCGTACTGGGAGTAAGCCAAGATGCCAAATATGAGGAACGTCCTATTTTTCTCAACCCAAGTGAAATCGTCATTTTCTACACCGACGGTGTCACGGAAGTATTTGGTCCAAATGGCGACCAGTTCGGTGTGGAACGACTTATAGAACTAATTAAGACCAATCGTGACAAGCCGGCCCATCAAATACAGGATGTTATCCGCCGGGCAGTTAGAGCTCATGCTGCACCAGATCACGTTTTTGATGACTTCACGATGATCGTCCTCAAACGCAACAAGTAAGTTTTTCCTTTGGATATCACACAGTATTTGCTATTTTGAATGTGAGCAATATTAAATTATCTATATGGAGAACTAATGAAATGAAAAAACTGATTCCAATCCTGATTCTATTGTCAGTCGGGTTGTATCTTGGTTGCGGCGGTGATGATGATAATGGTGTCACTCCTCCCGTCACAAATCTCCGTTTGGTAGTTGATACAACGGTGACCGACACTCTTCTAACTGATGCCCTGGCGGATGCCTGGGACACAGTTGACTCACTTTTGATAGATGTTTCCGGAGGTAACCCGCCAGCTAAAGTCATACCTCCAATTGCGCAGGCTATCCCAAGTGATGTGCAGATCAAAGCAATCAGTCGTAACGACTCGTTGTATCTCTGGCTTCGCTGGACGGATGCAACATTTTCTGTGTGGCCAAGTGTCTATACTATTTCAGAAATAGAACCACTCCGGTTTGAGAATAGACTTTACAAGCACGCCAAAGAGGACCAGATATATGTAATGTTCGATGGCGCTCCGGGTGGGGGCTGGGATGTCTGGAATTGGCGCGTCCTTACAACAGGAGCGGGCGGACTTGCAGAAGGACTAACATGGGACAATAACACGCTTACAACTGATAATGGTAATTTGAAAGTGGCGTATGACAATGGTAGTCCTACAGGGAATGATCCTGATTACTGCCATAAGGACACATGTGAATTTGACGGACATATACTTCTTATGGAAGATAAAATCCACTACAATGATCCTATCACCGTAGGTAATGATACTACTTACTGGAAAGCTACTGATGGCTGGATTGTAGGTCAAAAAATACCTGGATTCTATATTGACACTTCCCTGACTGCTTCATATCGAAGCGATGAAACCAGGGGAAGCCGCTGGGATACAAGAGCAGTTTCTAATTATGAATCATCAACAACTCAATATACTCTCGTTCTTTGCCGGAAAATGAATACTGGATTTGCTGAAGATATTGATTTAACCGCTGTGGATTCAGTCAAAGTGCAGATTGGCATTCTGGACAACCAGCAGGATTTCATTCTGGGCAGCAGTAACCGTGGATTTTCTGAGCAGTTCTGGATTATTTTCTAAGTAAGCAGCAATCTTTACAGCTCAATAATCGGGATAAGGGCATCGGGCATTTGCCCCGGTGCTCCCTCTCACTCCACCGGACATGCGGATATACACCGGACACTTCACCGGCCATCAAGATGCCAAACAAGGTACGCCCAGCTCATTGAAGTACGAGTTCGGTAAAGCGATGTTGATCGCCATAGCATAGCTCTTCTACCATCAGGGTCTTGCCTGCAACTTGTGCTGCTGCTACCCGGGATACTCCAATAGCACATAGTTCACAAAAGAATGTACGACCACATTTTATCTGATTTCTGTCCATCATCCTGCGGGTGCGTTCCACGCTCCCCTCGGACAGTTAGTTACCTTTCCGCCATTACGCTTCCCTTACTTCGATGAGGCTTGCTCAAGGGAGGATTTTCACCTCAAAGTCAATGCCCATATCGAGCGCACCAAAAAAGAGGGACCGGCTATCGCGCAACCAGTCCCTTATATCTTACATTCAATGGAACTCTTAATCTATTTGATAAGAACCATCTTTCTCGAATCAGTAAAGTCGCCTGCTTTGAGACGGTAGAAATAGACTCCTGATGCATACTTGGTGGCATTCCACTCAATACTTACAATACCAGCCTCGCTATTTCCGTTCCACGCCTGGACTTCCTGACCAAGGATATTATAGATTGTCAGTTTCCACTCCGAGGTTACCGGTAAGCCAAACTCAATAGTCGTGGTTGGATTAAACGGGTTGGGGTAGCACTGATGCAGCGAGAAGCAAGTAGGCAAATTAGCTATCTTGCCAGCCATGTTCAAACCATCGTAACTACCGACTTCAACTCTTTTGATTGCGTGATGACCATTAAGTCGAAGGATTTGTCCTGATTCGAGATAGGTATCACCCTTCATGTTAAAGATAAGCACCCTTGTATAAGTTCCATCATAGTGATATCGCAGTTCCATGCTGGAGGCTTTTTCATGTAAAGTTGGTTCTGTTTGTCCCTCAACAAGCATGAAAATAGCTCCTATTCTCAGGTCCGTATTAGTAATTGAGACCACATCGCCACTAATAGCGAACTCAGCCTTAAAGACAGCATTCGGGTCAAGCTTGGGAACCGGAGGAGCATCTCCAACAAGAACACGAATTAAATACACCATATCACCAACTGTGAGTGGAAGTCCATCGGCGTTCACATCAGAGGCCGCTGTTTGGGCTTCCAAATTTATCGACAAGGCAGAAATGCCATACACAAAATAGTTAGCGTATACCACAGCATCGGCAACTTCATAGGCAATACCATTAAGGTTCATGTCTCCGCGAGCATCGATAGAATCAGCACAGATAATATCAATACCACCGTTGGTGAAATCGATACAACGTTGAGGAGCCGGTTTGCCTTCACCGCCACCAGTCAAACAACTGTCCGGCGCTCCAAAGTATCCCGGAACTCCATAAGTGTAATCATGAATAGGATTCAACTCGAAGTCGTACACAGAACGTGAGACCCATAAAGTATCGCCCATTTGAGAGGAGAAAGAGTTATCATTACAGTCTGCCCAGAAGAAATTTACCGGCACAAACATACAGTTGAAAGTACGATCATTGGAGACCAAGAAATCAACTGATGCCAGCGCGCCTGTCATACCTTGCATGAAACAACCTGGATGATGAGCGCCATTATTGGTTTCAGCAATTCCTACTATACGTAGCATTCCCGATGGACACGCGCTACCACAGTTGCCTGTAGCGCCATTACGATAGGCAAAATACTCCCACCCGCAATTTTCGAAAAGCTGTCCGGGTATGACCACACCGGGGAGCAATGCACTTGCATCGTATGCTAACAGTAGGTCAAAACCTCCAAGAGGTTTCCCTGTACCATTGAGATAGACATTCATCAGCGAATGCTGACCCTGATAGGCATCGTGGACCTTTTCGATTCGGACATGTAAGCACTCATCGATATCAATCTCCACGAAAACCGAATCAGTCACTGAAGCTCCACAACTATCAACAGCATATACCTCGAAACTGTACCATCCGGTAGTATCGGCTTGGAAGCAAATCCCCGAACCTTCAACGTATTCAGCATTAGAGGAAACACTAATAGAATCAAGATTGCCGTCTACGTCGTAAATCTCAGCATCAAAACACACATCTCCCGGTTGCATCTGGAACACAGTCAAGCTTTCAGGCATCTGGATAGTAGGAGGATCGTTTATGATGATACTAATCATTGCGGTGTCATAGTGTTTCAGGCTGCAAGCATCCATAGCCTCCATGACGAAGATATAGGAACGATCACCTGGCGGAACCACAAAACATATCTCCCCATTAACAGAATCATAGGTTCCGTTCTCAGTTATCAACGAACAGGAGACAAGATTATCATTGGGATCAGAGCAAGAAGTGGGCCAGCAAATAGTACTGCCGGACTCACAGAAGAAATGAGTTGCATCCTCACCGACATCAGCTACAGGGGAATCATTTATGGTAAAGCTGACAACGAATGTGCCTTCACAATATGCCAAGCAGGAATCCCAGCATTTGATCACTATCGTGTCGATTTCATCAGTGGTTGGTGTATGAACCCAGAAGCCACTTACAATAGAGCCTGCGCCACTGACTATCTCACAGTAATTAAAATTACCGTCCACGTCGCTGGCTCCTACCGGCAAGCTGACCTGGGTAGGGGTACACTGGAAGAAAGCCGTATCATTCGGCAATTCACACACTGGTGGACTATTGAGAGTCACCGTCACAAGTACGGTATCATTGTCGAAAGCACCACATTCATCAACGGCGCGTAGGATAAATGAGTACACTCCAGCAGTATCCGGAGTGAAGCAGATTTCACTGCGACTTGCTAATCCTGGCCCATCAACTATGTAGCAGGTGTCCAGATTGTCATCTGGATCGCTACAAGACACATCGAAGCAGATTTCTGAAGCTTCACAATGGAACACAGAGATATCTTCTCCAGCCTGAGCGATTGGCGGTTCGTTCAACTCGATTGTAACAACAATCGTATCAGTTTCACTGGCACTGCAGGCATCTGTGGCACCGAGAACAAACTGGTAAGTTCCGGCTGTGTCCGGAACAAAACAGAAAGTGTTGGCCACAGTATCCACTGTGGCTCCACCTACGAGACATTCTTCGTTGACGATGTTATTGTCAACATCCGCAATCTCATAATCAAAACAAACCTCAATGGGTTCACACAGGAAGAGAGTTGTATCATTGCTAAGAGAAAGAGTTGGAACGCTGTTAAGAACTACATTGTAAATATGTCCGACAGTATCAGCTGCATTACAGGAATCTATTACAGCCGCAACAACGGAGAAAGCGCCTGAAGCAGTAGCGTCAAAGCACCAATTGCCGTTGGCATCTACAGAACCGGCTCCAGAGATACGTGACCAAGTCAACGTCCCTCCATCAACATCACTGGCGCCAAACTGGTAACAAATCTGGCCCGCCGCACACATGAAGGTGTCTACTGCAGCTCCCGGATCATCAGCCACCGGCGAAGAATTGATGGTGACATCAACCGTGAACGTACAAGTATCAGCTCCACAGGCTGAAGTAGCTATAACGGTTATTTCATAATGACCGCTCGTATCGGCAAGGAAACAAACTTCACCAGCAGCGTAGCTCCCAATCGGAGCTACAGTTACATCAGCGCCAGCAACAGAAACACCTACCGGACGACAGATTGTTTGAGCTTCGCACAGGAACACGGTTAACGTATCCGGACAGGTCAGTTCAACTGCTGTTCCGATATCGACCGTTACTTCAATTACGTCCTCGTGGTAAGCACCACAACTATCAGTTGCACGCACCGTGAATGGATAAACACCACTGGCTGTCGGGGTAAAGCAAATCTCATTGGCTAAGGTGTCAATCGTTCCTGTTCCACTGATTAACTGCTCAAGGGTCACATTACCGTCATCATCAGAGATATCATAACCAAAGCAGAACTGAGCACCGTCACAGAGGAACACGGTAGTGTCATTATCCAGTATTACTACTGGCACTGAATTGATATCCACATTGTAAGTATGGCTGACAGTATCGGTAGCGCCGCAGGAATCAGCGACCATCGCTGTCACGGTCCAGCTACCTTCATTACCGTCAAAGCACCAATTGCCGCTGGCATCTACAGAACCGGCTCCAGAGATACGTGACCAAGTCAACGTCCCTCCATCAACATCACTGGAGCCAAACTGGTAACAAATCTGGCCCGCCGCACACATGAAGGTGTCTACTGTAGCTCCCGGATCATCAGCCACCGGCGAAGAATTGATGGTGACATCGGACACAATCACACAGGAATCATCACCACAGGCTGTTTCAGCTAGTACTTTTATTTCATAATGACCACTTGTGTCAGCTAAGAAGCAAACATTACCAGCGTCATAAGTCCCGATAGGGGTAACTGTTACTGTAAGACCGCTGCCGTTGATACTGACTGGAACGCAGACCGTACTGGCTTCACAGATGAAGAAATCCTGTTGAGAGGGACAACTGATTGACGCTGCCTGGCCTATTTCAACATTAAAGGTCAATTCACATGTATCAGCTCCGCACTGTACATCTGCGATTACGGTAATATTATAAGTTCCTGAAGTATCAGCATAGAAGCGAACAGCACCCTCATCATAGATGCCATACGAAACCGATACTGAAGCAGAATCAGGGGAAATATCGAGAGTCTGGATAATAGAGTCGGTATCGCAGAGAAAAACATCGAATGCCTCAGTTGGACAATTAATTACAGCTACATCTCCGAATGTCACTGTCACCTGTACGACATCCTGATCCGTTTCGTTACAATCATCGGTCACACCAACTGTAAACTCATACACTCCACCTGTGGTGGGTGTGAAACACATCACATTATTGGCAGTATCTATCGAACCATACCCAGAA